>CBHWET010000001.1:0-108261 GCA_966112985.1 uncultured bacterium
GATCTCCCTTGTAAACTTAATAAACCCCACATGATATTTAATAATCTTCTAAATCACACCGGGGCGGTGTTAGCTTACTAAAACAAGCTGACGCACGCGACAGGGGATCATTTTAATATCTTCCAAATTCTGCGAATCGGCTCCTATGAGGCTTCTACTCACTCACCAATTTTAGCAGAATTTCTAAATCCAGACGGTCGCCATGGAATGGGCTCCCGGTTTTTGGATTTGTTTGCTGCACAGGTGAACCTTCCCATTACAGCAGCAGCCCGCGTTTACCAGGAATACTCGCTGGGGGTAAAAAGTGGAGATCGTGGCGGACGTATCGATATTCTGATCACCGATGGTACCAACACAATTGTCATAGAAAACAAAATCTACGCGGCTGATCAAGAAGCCCAAATTGCTCGTTATCTGAAATCCTTTCCAAGTGCCATTGTGCTTTACCTGACGTTGGGCGGTGACAATCCCCGGGAGCAGGTTGCAGAAACTGAAAAGGCACGCTTCCGCTGCATTTCCTATAAACAACACATAATTAAATGGCTCGACGCGTGTCACAAAGAAGCGGCGCATGCTCCGTTAGTTCGAGAAACCATTAAGCAATACAGCAATCTCGTTAAAACTCTTACCGAGCAGAACACCGATTCCCATATGAGCGAAGAAATTACGAAAGCTATTCTCGTAGATTCAAACACTCTTGAGGCGTATCGAATGCTCCTTCGGAACCGGCAGGAAGTTGCGCGCAAACTGGAGAGTCAATTGAAGATCCAGGTACAGTCGGTTGCTGATGAGCTGGGATTAAAGGCCACGTTCGATTCAGATTTCGGAAGTCGAGACAAAGGGTTCTATTTGTTTAATGCGGAAATGGAGAAACGCGAATTGTCTGTTGGCTTTGCGTTCGACGGAAGAGATCACTGGGGATTTTATTACGGAGTGCGGTTTTACAAATCAAAGGATCCATTGCTGCACTCGAAAATTCAAGAGGTCTTCAACCAAACACTCCAACCATGCAAATCAACAGACTGGTGGCCAGCTTGGCTGTATTGGGAAGGCCGAGATAATTGGTGGAGCGAAAGCGATAGAACGTTCGCGGATATTCTCGATGGCAAATTCAAAGCCGAACTGAGAGAGAAAATATTGAAACTTGTTGCAGTCGTACGCCGGGCGACCGATTAAACTAAAGTGGCGTTCATTGGCTCTTAATCTTTTGCAACAAATGGGCCGTCCTGTTTGTCTTCGTAATCAGAACGTGGGATGTCCAACCTCCGCTCCCACCAATGTAGTGCCCTGATTCCAAAAGCAAGACATCTTCGAATCCATCACGATTGAAATCCGCACGCGCCATCTCTCGCCACAGAACTGAAGAGCCATCGTATTCCAAGGAGAGTGCGAATCGATCCTGTTTCATGATCTTCAGCCCACGAGATCTATAGTCGGCGATCGACTTTCCACGCTCGCTGCCTTGGTTAAGTGCAAGTCCACTTTTGGCTTCCTTGAAAGGCAACATCGAAGCGGGAAGTGAGTATAAATTCGGAAGAATATCTTGTTCCAGCAATGTTTTCTGTGCCCGCGCCGCATTCGTTAGCAATCTTAACGTTTCACATGACTTGCAAAACCAGCCCTCCATCGCTCGGTCAAACGTAGTCATGGCAGAGGCCCCTCGTGCCTTTGCCGCAAAATACGCGTTGCACGTTTCGACACGAAGTCTTCCATCTGCTGGTTTCTCGGGGTTGTATTTCGCTGAATCAATTACAAGGAAATTGTAACCATCGGATTCATCGGTCCCAATCGTCACTTTTTGATGGAGCAAGCTTTCGATTTGCTGCTTCGTGATCTTTCCATCGATCTTGGTTCCTCCGACTTCAATTGGCGACCTTAGAACCAACGTATCGTTCTGGAAAGTTGGCGTAAGGCTTCTCGTCGAAACACACGAAATCGCTAGAGCAAAAACAATCGTTGTGATCGCGGGAACAATAAAACGAAGCACGCCGATGTTTTCGGCGAGGAACCATATCAACGCAAGCCCAATCAAAATTCGTCCGGAAAAATGTCACTGAGGCGAATCTTTAATTTGTCTAAAATCGTTTCTAGCTTGCTCACTGTAATCCGGTGTTCACCGCGCTCAATTCGGTGAAGCGTGGTGTGGGAAATGCCCACCTTTTTGCTAAATTGGGCGTACGACAGCTCTCCGCGAGCCTTACGCAGGTATTTCGCCAACTGAGCATCAAGCCTTCGTGCCACATCCGGCAGCTTTGCAGATCAGGCGTAACGGATGCGTGATGAAATGAATTTACAGAACATCTCGTTTCCGTTATGGCATTTATCGGCATGGAAGTTTTCATTCAGCGCAACGGAACCAAAGAAGGCCCTTTAAGCGTCGACGAAGTGAAGACGCGACTCGCTAAAGGTGATATTCTTCTGACTGACGTAATCTGCACGTCTGAAGAACCTTGCTGGAGATCACTACAGGATTCGACGTTGATGGATGTGATCACGCCTCCGCTGCCTAACGGTCAGTCGCCAAAAAAGAGCGTTTCTTTAGCTGTTGAAGTGCTCGTGCTCGTCGCGTGCTTCGGGGTTCCGTTAGTGGTGCGATATTTCGTTGAACATTCCGTTGATCCGAACTTCATTGCTCCTTCTGGGGCTCAATCGAAGTCATTCTGGAACCGTGAAACAATCGTCATGCTGGTCATTGGAGGAATGCTATTTAGAGCGGTTAAAACCAAATGGCTACAATGAAGACCATATTCATATTGAAAGATCAGAAGCGAGAAGGCCCATTCGACGAAGGGGAGCTCAGGATCGCGCTTAACGAATCCTCTATCGCTCCAGGAACTTTAGCGTGGAAGCCGGGGCAGCAAGAATGGGTTGCCTTGGAGGATCTCTTACTGGTGAAGACCGTTCCTGAGCGGGAAGGTGATGATATTCCATCACGAAAGGTGACCACGCACTGGAAGCCGTTATCTCGTGATTTCGTTATCTTGCTGGTGCTGCAAGGTATCGGCGGCCTCATTGTGGGTTTTGCAGCCACGGATATGACCAGCCATCGTATTCCAATCGCATCCGCTACCGCGACATTCCTGCAATCCGTTGTCGCGTTCGCTATAATCGGCTGTCTTTCGCCAGTGCGCCGTTGGCAGCGTTTGTTTCAAGTCATGGCACTGAACAGTGTTTTTAACCTCCTCGCCATTCCAATTTTGTCACAGAGCATTCAATCATGGGGCTTTATCACCGCCGTAGTGTTTGCCGCGATGTGGTTTGGAGGAATGATTTCGCTTCGGTTTGTGCCACAGCCTCGCTCAGATGATACAGCTATTCCGACCGTCGTCACCTGATCCTCATCGATTGCGAAAATCCGGGCGCTTACATTGAAATCTTGTCCGGCTCAAACTCAGATTGGGAGACGATCCTTCGCCTGATGTCTAAACCGCCTCGGTTGATGGCACGATGGGCCACAATTGCAAATTGCCAGTCTACCCGTTTGTAATAACGGACAGAACGGATCCGTCGGACTGGTCCGAATAGCGGTGAACGTGGAAATCCTGCAACCCACATCGGATTCCTCGCCAACCTTTTTGATATCGTCCGTTTACATCCCGCAAGTCGTTCCTAATGCCCAGCCCGAATTCTTGCCTGATCACTTCGGCAATCGACGTCTTAAACAACTTTCGTTCAACCGGCTGAATGCCCTTGTTGCTGCAGAAAGTCGAGAAGTGCTCATAAGCCTTATTAACAGATAAAATGCTGTCTGGGGCGGGAGTGATCGCCTCCTTAATGAAGAGCTTTTCTAGTCGTTCCTGTGCTGGATGATAAACTTGAGCTCCGAGCTTTCTTCTCTTTCCGTGTTCACCTTCAAAGAAGAATTTGTCCACTGCTAACATTGCTCTCGCTCTCTTTATAATCTGCCTGAGTTTCATTTCATCTCTTGAGTAAAGCACGAGTGGAGCAATGTCGCTCTTGCTGGCCATTTCCTTTGCTGCGTGTATGAAAATCTGGCTCAACAAAATCATCACTTTTTCCTCTGATGTTGGGGAGTAGTAACCAAATCTGCTTTCGTAGAAATACCAGGTCTGTTCTGGCAAATGATAAACCAAATGATGACCAATTCGCTTGTCCGAGCCCAGCACTGCACAGAAGAAGTCTTCGTTCAAAAGCAAAGGCCGTGATCTTTTAAGATCGCTTTCGTAGTAGGTCGCTTCGAGCACAGGAGGTCCGTAGCGATTCGCATGCTTTGGGTATTTCAGGCAAAAATATTCTGATACAGACTTTGGTTCACTGACCCGTTGGTATTCTGCGAAGACACCCTGCGGAACTTCGTGGACTTTGAATTCAGTTCTTATTGTTGAACTGTGATTTGGCTGTGCCATTGCAAGACCTCCTCATCCGTTGGTTCGGGAATCCGAGCAGAAGAAGCGGTGCGAAGAATATTTAGGACTCGTTCGCTCTCCTCGAAAAGCTGTTTTGCCTCTCGTAACAGTTGCCTCTTTTGCTCGTATTCCTGCTTATTGCGGACTTTACGTAGCGCATCCATGTTCAAGCCGGAGAAGTTGATCTTCGAATTCTGCAATTTCACTCAAGGCTGTGATGTCCGGAGAGAACACGTAAAAAGCACCGTCTTTCGTTATCTGCGTCCGCACGTTCACTGGTCCAATATTGATACTGTCTCTCCCATTGAACACGCGTGGTATTTCCTCCAAAATCAATCGTTCCCAATTGGTTTCAATTTTAACGGGACTCCTTCGGGCGATGGATACGAGTTCAACTGAATCGATTGGCGTGGACTCCATTCGTGCCTTGAACACCGCTTTGGCCAACTCGATAAGCGACGTCTGCATACGACTTGAGATGCCATCTGATCTGATCAAAGAGGCTGCAAATGCTGCGGTCTGTCTTTTTTGCTCGGGCGTAAACGTGATCATTTCAGGCCTCCTTTGAAGACTTGCTTGTTTCGGATGCTTCCCTCCGGGTGAATCGATTGCACAAAGACACAGGGATCTTCGAACCCTTCGCCCTGGAGATGCGCGATTACGACATCTGCTCTCAACCCCTTTAGCTCATCGGTGTCCAAGAATGATCCAAGTTGGTCGACCATTTTCTTTCCCAGCCAATCCGTCAGGCACATTTGAAAAGCATCGTCGGAACCGTATGGGCACCAGACCTTTTTCGTGGCTATGCCGATCTCTTGACATTGCGGATCGCCGTCCAGTTGAAAGGCGAAAGTGAATAGGTGATATAGTTTACCGTTCTTTGCTTTATCTTTTTTGGTGAGCGAGAGAAGCGTTGCCGAATAGCAGCCCTCCGGAACGAGGAATGTGGATTCCTTCTTTTTACCGAGTATAATTTTCATACTGTTTCCTTCGTTTAAGGTTTAACAGGATGACTTTTGGCCAATCTCTTTTGCGGCTGAGCCAAACAGGACTCGCACCTGAGATTGATCAAAAATCCTCCTATATTCTTATTTTATGAAACAGGCTCGATGATGTACAGCACAAACTTCAGCATTTTTACAGTGGCAGAAAATACGCCCAAGCACTTTTAAACGGTCATTGCTTTTTATTCTTACTGCGCCAATCGGCCTTCAACTCGTCGATCTGCTCACGACTTAACGGCACGATGAATGGAAGTGCAATCTTGTCGTTTTCACGCAAAACCTGTTCGAGATGGCGAAAGAAGAAATTCACGTCAGTTGAATGCCGGCTAAAATAGAATTTATCATACCCCTTTTCTTCACCTTCCATCTTTTTGGCTATGCATTGAGACAACAGCCGGTCCAAGTGGGACACGGAGATTTCAGGATTATTTTCGAAAAACAAGCGAGCAAGTTCCCAGGTGAACGCATTTGTACGCAGTACGTTGTGACTCCAGCCACGTGAAGTCCATTGTCCCCGTTGATTGACTGTTATGATGTAGTTTTTGAAGACACGTAGCTTTTCCTCGGCTGTCAGGTCAGCTTTGTGCTCCAGATGATCATCTGGGCTCTCATACTTCATCTCGCGTTTGTATTCTTCGGCTTGGATTTCCTTCAGCAACTTACGCTGAGAGACGTCCCTTTCATGTGACTCGCGCAATCTTCGACCACGATCATCCTCCTGCTTCTTCCTCTGGGCGATCATTTCGCTGTGTTTCTTTGACAGCCTCTCCTGTTCTATCGCGTCGTTTTTCTTGCGCTGCGTTATTTCCTCCTGAAGCAGCTGGACAATTGGCTGCAGAAGCGGATGAGGGGTGCTCTTTGACAGTGCCTGAACGCAACATACGACGCAGCATCGGTGTTGGAATTGTGAATCGGGAACATTTGGATCATCCGGCTTTTTTAACCAGGTATTTATCTGTTCAAAAACCCGCTCGATGGAAGATTGCTCCAAATAATGCAGCGTTTCTATTGGCTGACGGAAAAGCTCGAACGAGCAGGTGCTCTGAATTAAGTGGAAAAAGCTCTTTTTCTGAATCTTTGGTAAATCCTGATTCACTGCTATCAACAAATCTCCGAAATTGAATTCTTCGGGAAGAAAGGAAAGAGAACCTGTGATTGCCGGAGTAGCCATCTCCGCTTGATGAGTTTCAAAGAGCTTATCCAGAGATTGGACAGTCAGTTTTTCAGGTTTCTGCGGAGAAAGCTTTGAATTTCCAGATTCGATTTCTTTCTTAATTTCTTTTACCTCAAAAGCACGCACACTTCGAGAGGACGGCTGCGCCGGACTCTCCTTACTTGCTTTTTCTTCCTTACTTTCCTTCCTTATGTTCTTCCTTATATTATAGTCATCCACTTTGGGCTGTTGTTCGTCCATTTTGGGAGGTTGGTCATCCAATTTGGGCTGTTGTGAATCCAGTTCCGGCTGTTGCTCTTCAGTTACGTCATGGAGGAAAACCCTCTCATTTATGAACCGGTACTGGTTGAGGTTTTTGTTGTCCGGGTAGGGTCGCTGCTCCAACACATTGGCTTTTACCAATTTCTTTAGTGCCTGCCCCATCACTTTGGCACTAAATGGCAGATGCGCCTCCATCTGCGACGGTGAAAATACGTGCCACCCGTAAGCTTTGCGTTTCCGCTTCTCCTTGAAGTGATGGCGCAAGTTGGAAATGATGACAGCTTCAGCAACGCCGTAGTCAATCGCGTGTTGTTTGCGATACTTGAGTATCTTTTCCTCGTGGCCGATTCCAGAATTCGGGTCTGCTTCCGCGTAGGAATAACGCATGTCGTAGCCTCTGTTCTTCTCCTGACGCCGCTTTAGCACCCTGTGCTTGTCGACCAAGTCAGTAAGGATGTTGTGTATCGCGCTGCGGGAAATGTACGGAAATTCGGCTGCAACTTGATCTAATTTGAGTTGATACCATCGTTCGCCGTTCCATGTTCTCGAACTCCACTTGATATGACCCACGATGGAGCGCAGCAAAATTGCTCCATAAAGGCCGTACGTTTTCACAAGGTCTTTGGAAAATGCATGGACTATTGGTTTCATAAATAAGCCTTAATCCGGTGCGATGTATGTCTCCGGAATTCGCAAACGGGAGTCACGGCATAGTTCGATCGTCGGTTATTGATTTGCGTTAGCGCACCAGCGATACGCCTCTTGCTGCATCCGATGGATTTGCTGCTCAGTAGCGAAAATGTGTCGTCGCTCAAGCAGGCGTTTAACTAGCAAAATCGCTTTTCCAGGCGCGATCTTCAGGTCGGCCGCTTGGTGGAAGGCTGTGCGCATCTTTTTTTCAACATTGTTTTGAAACCATCCATCAGCGTGTTGCGCGAGGAACCAATTTTTGACTGTGTTTTGGTACACAACGTTCCGATCGGTGTTTGAATACATAGGTTGAGTGGTTGTTGTGGCCGGCAGCAGTGGCGCCTTGCTGATGCCAGCCAAACAAATCCTGTTTAATGAATATTCTGCGGCTTCATCGTGTGAACAGACAAACACATGGCCGTCTACTTCGATTCCACGTTACTGTTGTTCCATCTTTGGAAGCACCTCTGACGCAAAACGAGTGATGTCCGCTTTATCCAGAATAGCCACCACTACTTTGACGTTTCGGCCGCCTGATCCCTTTTTCGAACCGGTAACCACGATGACTTTGCGGCCTTTAGCTTTTTCCGGATCATACTCACCTCCCAATTCTTGCGCGGTGAGAGGACGGCCTTCGATTTTTTCCAAATCGTGATGGAACGTCTCGCCCACGACAATTTCCTCCGGCCACTCTTTCTTCGCTGTAATTCCGTTGCCCAGGTCGAATTCACCAACGTGAGCATCGTTGTCGTGTTCTATGCCTAAGAAGGTCGCGATCGTGATGCCGTCGCGAATTGTTTTACTATGGACTTTTATCTTCATGTTTTTTGTTACGAGTTGACGTGAATTGGTCCCGGTTGCTGCTCACGTCACGCGCAACCGCCGACTTCCCATTTGTTCCTTAAAGGTGCAGTTGATGTCGGAGTTTATGGCCGCACCTAGAATTGTTAACTCTCGGTGGTTTCGTGAAGCAGCGTGTGCAACCACGTACGAACCGAGGGAAGATAAATCAAACGGCAGCCGAATTTTTTGCCTGGTTCGCGCAACGAAATCGATTTGATCGTTCCATCTTTTATTTTCCGGTAGAGCAAGCCACGCTTCACTCCGAATAGCCGTTCAACATCGCGCCAACGGCCAAACTCAGGCGAACTGAGCGGGTCCGTGTTGGCTTCTAGTAAAATGCTTTTGTTCATTTGTTGTCCGTTGTACTACTCAGAAATCTGTTGAGAATGAACCCGACGACATTCGGAAGATTCGGAAATCGATAATAACCATGAAAACCATAGGCCAAACGCCCGTGCTCGAACTCGATTTCGCAAATGAAACTCGTCCGGAGTTGGTGAAGGTGAGATTTCAGCTACGCTCTCAAACGAAGGCTATTGAAAAAACGATCGGTTCTCGAGGCAATGGCAATTTGCCATGGTCGCCTGCATTAATTGCGTTTAGCGCTTTTTTTCTGAGATATAAACTTTGGGGGTTAACGGAAAACAGAAACAGCGAATTCGTGTATGAATCTGACCCAGTAGACAACATCGTCGGGTCCCTAGCTAATGCTTTAGAAAAACCAACTTGGATCGAGGAGTTTTTCGGTTACGACGGCAATTCCGCTGTATACAAGATGCTCTTCCGCGGTAGAAATCGTTCCGGGAAAGATAAGCAAAAAACGAGGATCGTTTCTATCAATCAGGAGTTTTTACCACCGGAGAAAGTTCACATTCGGCTGCAATCGCGAACGCCAAAATCGAAATCTCTTGTTCGATTCATCGATCTAGTTGAAAAACAATGGACGTCCCATAAAAACTCGTCTCCACCGGTGTCATCATCTTCTGAGCAAAAGCTGGTTGGCCCCGTCGAGTGTTTTCCATTCGAACACATTGACAGCCATGCTCGGTGCTTCAGAAACCCTAAGCTATCGATTGGCCGAGATCCCCGACCCTCGTTCGACGAATTTCGCGAAGGCTGCATTTATGTTCATCCCCGCATTCCTATCGTAGCAGCACGGCTTAAACAAGAGAGGTGGTGTGCGATCGATGGATTTCCAACAACGGGTAAGACAACGGCTGCGCTGCAAATTGCCGTAAATCACGGTCTCCTCGGTGGTGACGCTTTTTACCTCGATCTCTCAGAATACACTGAGGCGTTCGCACCACAAATTGCCGAGTTTACGGCCCGTCACAAACAATATCCTGAAGGGTTGCTACTCATTGATAACGCTGAGGCGAACCCATCTATAATTAAGCACGTTCTGAATGTTTGGAGGGCAGGCCCAGCAAAGGCGCAGTTATTAATTGTCGGTAATCTTACGATTGGGAAAACTAAGAATGAATTAGCGATGCTGCATGATTCATCCGTACCCGTAATTTGGCTCTATGTCCGCGAACCTGAAATTGCCGGTGTATTCAGTTCAGCAACCAAGCGACTAGGACGCCACATCGAATTGGGTGGTGATGCCTTGACTGAATGCCACCTCCGATTCAATCAAGATTTGAAAGGCTTGGTTCAGTACACGTCCAATCGTTTCGCTGGTTGGCAAATGTCTGAGGTGCGGCTTTTTGACGGTAAGGAACGGTCCAGCCCCACTGCGGTTCCTCATTTTTTTGGGGGCATGAATCGCCAAGCTCCTGAAGTTGGTATTTTGCGAGCTCGAATCCTCGAAACGCCTTTTGAACACCTAATCCGCATCATTCAGTCACAATTTGGGAACAAGAGGTTTTTACAACGGTGCAAGCAGATCTTTGCAGAGCCAGTCTTTGCGCAGCAGTTTGCCGTCAAATCTGCGATGGAACCGGTTAAGAGTATCGTCGATTTCATACTTTTCAGCGTCCAGCTATTTGATGAGGTATGCGTTCGCGCACTGTTTTTGGCGTTGCTAAATCGCCAGCCTGGACCTTTGGTTGAGCAAATGACAATGCGTCTACAAGAATATCGTAAGTCGCGTGATCGGACGCTGAGATTCGTAACGCTTTGTGAGAATTGGATGGACGGCGAACTGCGTTCGATGCTTTTCGCTCGTATTGGATCTCCATCCCAAATCAATTTAAGCGTTCAGTTGTTGAAATTGTGTTCGCGGAGCCTCCAGCCACTCAACGCATTTTTGCAGAAGAAGATTTCTGAAGGGCATAAAGCTGAAATTGCTGACGTAATAACGGTTTTGAAACATCCGATTTGCTGGTCTCGATTGATATCTCGATTTCGGCATGTCCCATACGACGCCAAGGATATTGATGAGTTCCTGTCGATCGCTCATCGAAACCTTTCGCGTGAAATGCTTTCAGAAATCCGCGCAGCGATTGAACTTAGGAATAAAGTTCAACAAAGCTCGACGCATTAAGTAGCAGGGCGAATGTCTGGCATCTTATCAAGCGCTGCTCGTTTTGTTTCCATATCCAAATGCGAGTAGTTGCGGCTAATCGTTTCCGATTCATGGCCAATAATGTCCATTACCACAGCTTCCGGAACTCCAGCATTTTTCATCAAGCTCGTCGCAGTATGACGGAAAGAGTGAAAGGTAATCTCCGACTGCTTTCGACGAGCACCTCTGCCTTTGCCGTCTTCAGAGCCCTCATGAGTGCGTTCTTCAACCAAACCAATTGACGCCATAAGAGCGTAAAACTCATCCGACAGCTTAGGCTTCCCGAACAATGACGGGCAAATTGGCGTTTTCGGATCATCACTAGACGGCAGCGTTTCAAGATGTTTCACGAGAGGAGCCGGCAGAGGATTAATAACGGGCCTACCGGTCTTCGTCGTGACTACAGACAACTCCTTGCGTGCCAAATCAACGTTCTGCCACGTGAGCTTTGCGATGTCGCCGAGACGAAGGCCCATGTAAAGACCGAAATAAATCATCGTTTTCCAGTCCTGGCTTGCAGCGGCCAATAGGCGTTTTACCTCATCCAGCTTGAATGGGCGCCGATGATGCTTGTCAGATCTTTCAAGAGTTTCGACGAGCACCGCTGGGTTGGCATCAATCACATTTGCTTTAACAGCTTTTGCGAGGGCTGATCGGATCACCTTGATGTGCACATTCACAGTGCCAGTCGACACCTTCTTGGCTAAGGTATCACGATAGAGCAACACATCATCCGCACGCAGACTCATGAGACTGGCATTCGCCTTCGCACCCAGGTGTTGTATGAACGATTCTTTGATTCCTTTATAACGTTCAAACGTTCCGGCCGCAGTAACGTGCTCTCGTGAGGAGAGCCAGGAATCCAGCCATTCCTTCACTGTGAAGCGTTTCAACGGTGCGCCAGAAGATTCCATTAGATCTGAAACAACTTCTTCAATCAGTTTTCGAGCAACAGTTTCAGTGAGACGTCCACCACGAGCTTTGTTTGCTGCTTTCTGATAAGACAAGCACACTGCTTCCGCTTCTTTCTTATTTGTTGTCTTCGTCGTCTTGCATCTACGACGACCTTCTTCATCGGTAAAAAAGCAGAACCAGTTCGGTTTGTTTGGAATCTTATGAACGCTCGCCATGGTATAACAACCAGGTATAACGTCATCGTTGTCATTGCAATTTAAAAACGCTGCAAATACAGGGAAAAACACCTGTGAACGACCAAACATGGTAGCCCGGGTTCGATTCCCGGTAGGGTCGCCATTCTTCGTTTTTACTAGTAAATACGCGGGTTTTAACGGGTTTGCTTTCCAAGAATCGCACTGACAACGTATGCAAACCGTATGTAAAGTGCCGTCTCCAATCAAAGATCTTCGCCTTTGTGCATTGATGTTCAAAAAGACTGGTTCTTGTTCCATTGAGATCCAAAACGCGTGTACGCCTTTATCAAAATTACATACCCGGGTTAATAGTTTTCGCTGGCTACGGCCACTACTCTTCAAACGTCCGGTTTCGTGAAAACCGTGCACGATCGGAGGTGAAACGAATGAAAATACGTAAAGGTGGAAAAGGACAAGGCAATGGGGGTGGCTGGCCAAGCACTACTGGCCGGCCCTCGGGCGGCGGTCGCTCGAACGGATAACGGTGTTGTCGAGCTGGCGGGCGAGCAGCCCGCCAGCCTTCTGTCTCACGCATGATGAGAACGCTCGTGGTGAAAGAACCGGCGATAGTAAGTTCGTATTTTTGCGGGGTCGCCGTTTAACTCGGCATAGATCTCAGTGAAGTGTTTTTCAAGCCACAGCGTAATCATCCACGAGAAAATCCACAGATCGCCCTCGATGCGAAGCATTCCAGTGATCGCTTTCTTTGGAGCGAACAAAACCTGCCCAATTCTTTCGATGTTTGCCACCGACGGTTGTTTCTTTCCTTTGAGCCAACTGTTTACCTCAATTGCTTTTGAATTGATGCTCGTCAAATCTGCATCAATGTCCGACAGAAGCATTCTGGCCCATTTGCGCGGACATGATTGCCCGTTCCTTTTAATAGCGCCTGACACTTGCATTGCGTGATCGAACCAGGTCTGGCGAAACGTAGTTCCAAGAGGTCTTTTGACAATAGCCTTGATGTGATCATCAATCGGCAGCCAAAACCGTGAGTACCTCGACTTGCTCGCGCAGCGTTGAAGTATTGCCAGCGTCAGCAATGGCCATTCGAATAATTCGCACCGGAGCCTGATCGATCGAACCTTCTCAATCATCGGACTCTTCGGTTTGAGCAATCGTGACCGATCCGACTCGGAAAGCCGATACGGGGTCTTCGGATTAAACACCGCCTCAATTGTGTCATTGAAATACTGCTTCTCCCCCACCGGAACGCCGCCGTATGTCGGCCACATGGATTCTTCTCGAATTAGAAAATTGGTTAGAGGTTCAAACTCTTTGAGCAATGGCCACAATCTCCGTATGGAACGGCAAAGAGCGATGAATCGCTTCCATGAAATGTCAGCATTGTAAGCGCGGATTTCCGCAATGGTGCCGGCGATTCGCTTTTTCCACTGTTCCAACTTCTGCTTCGACTTTGGCTGTGGTTGGTAAAGCGGTTCATCCTCCGGGATCGTCAAAGTCCAGCTAGATCCACGGCATTCTTTACGGGTTGGGAAATAAGCAGGCCAATGCTGTTCAATGGCGGCGACGATGCGGTCATCCAAGGGGCAACGAAGCGCCTTGGGATAAAATAAATCCCGGAACGACGGATCCGACTGTTCAAGCGCCAAGAGCAAGCCTAATGGATGCATAGCAAACGTGCTGGTCGTACGTTGTGAAAGGCCAAGCGATCGTCACACAAGGGAACAAGACTCTTTGGATTAACTCTCAGAACATGCCTGTGCGATGCAAAAACCTATTGGTGCTTTCGGTTATGGCGTTTCAAATGAGAAACCCGTTTTTCTAGCTTTTTTATCCGTCGTTCTAAGTCACTCACTTTCTCCGCTTCAGCACGCGACTTTTCACGTTTAGATTCATTTGGGGCGATCGCCTTCGATACTGCTGGAGTTTCCGTCTTGTTTGTCGGTTTTGGTTGGAGGTTTTTCAGTGCGAATGCCGCGAAACAGACCATGGCTAAAAAGAAACTGGCAAAATGAACCAGCCCAACCGAGCGAGCCGGGGATGAATAGATCGAGATTTCTCCGATTGGCTTTGTAGCTAACAGCGAACACAACGCCCCCATAAACAGCAGCCCAGCCAAGATCGAAATACAAAGTGTTAGCCACGAGGTAACCAAAAAGCCTACGTAAACAAATTCACCGTTGAACAGGTCTTTGATGAACGTCCCACTAACGACCAAAATTCCCGCGCTCAACGTAATTATTTGCTTGGTCCATTCCAAGGCGGTATCGACCGACTTCACTCGGAGGTCTTGATCGTTCATATCAGCAAATTGGGAAGATTCCACACCACTTGTTCTGAATCGCCGCTAAAACATCTCGGGTTGTAATAAAGTCACCCGATTGTTCCATGTAGGCTTGCCGTAGCACCGTCGAAAACGACTCATTGATCTTACGGCCCATTTGTTCCTCACTGCCATACGCTTCCAGCATAATCTGGCCCCTATTTCTCCATTCCGATTCTCTTGTGGTGAGAGCCTCGACTAAAATTGCCTGAAGCATTATTCGGGCTGCAGGGGTCACACGTTTGCTGTAAGCCTTTTCAATACTCGCAATCGCTTCATCCAGCTGTTGTTGAGCGCGGATAATGAATTTAGCATCCATAGATGCGAAAATAGGAGTTTGTGTTTCTGGAGCAAAGTCAAAAACCCAGTTGAGAGTAGCGGTCTCGCGGTGCTCTCGCATGTAGAACCCGCAAAGAAAATCCACGTCCGTTTTCGGACGGTTCAACGATGGCTTAAATTTCTAGCACTGGATACCGAACCGCTGCTAACCCGTAGCTTTTGTACGTTTGGGCGAACAATTCTGTTTCCACGATCCCGGTCCAGTCAGCGAGCGACAGAAACTTCATCGGCTCGCCGTTGACTTGGTGATGCGTTCGTTGTTCTACGACCAATCCGCACGTCACGATTTTTGAGCCCATGGACTCGTGAAGTCGATTCACTGGGCAATATGTGTCCCAAGCGACATTGCTGAACAGATCCAGTGGAGACCGCTGACCGGGAAGTTGATAATTCAGCAACTTCGAGGAGAATGACCGCAATCACCATGGCAAAGATTAGTTGTGTTTTAGATAAATCAGTTTTTCAACGAATCGCCGATGAGCACGCAAGCGTTCGTTCGAAGATCTGGACGGAGTTGCACCATCGCTGCCAAATCGTGCTGCCTCTTGTACTTATCGAAGAAGTGATTGTGAACGTTGCCAATCCTGGAACGAAGCCAGTAAGGCTCGTTGAAGAAATGGCGGAAAAAGCGATGCAGCTTTTGCCTTGTTGGATGGAAGACGCTTTCGAAATGGCGTATCAAGAACTAATTCGCGGGCGAAAATTTGAGAAATTGCCAGCACCTTCCGAGGAAATGATTTCTTTCTTAAAGACACTCAAAAAAGGGGAAGCGCTTTCGACCTGGGCTAAGGAACGAAAGCTACTTAAAAAACAAACTGCGTTGCAGCGTATCCAAGGGCAAAACCAGTTGATTGACCCAGACCAGTTCCGCTCCGTTAACAGTACCACAGAGTTCTTCGGCAGATTTTTGCCGATCTTCAATGGCATTCTTCAAAAGGATTCTTCGCGGCTTGAGATGTTGGAGACGATTTTAGGCGAACCGTTTCGAGCGCGTCATCCCGAAGCTTCCGACGATATTAGCAATGGCCTTCGAGAGTTCACCGCCCAAACCTTTACTAATTTCCCTATTACGCTGAATTGTATAACCGTTCGCCTTTTGTACATGTATGCGCCTCTCGTGAAAATTGCACAACCTGGCGAAGAGCCGAGGGAAATTTTGGGTAGAGAACTTTGGAATCAACTTAACAATCCAGAGGATGAACAGTACGTTGTTTCTTCGATGCTGTGCCAAAGACTGCTGACTGCGGATCGTGGCATGAAGAACATGATGGAAATTCTGGTGGAGGTAGGTCTCACGAAATGCGAGACAATTTTCGTCGAGAGAAACAGTCCACTCTTGGAGCAAATCCAAAACAAGCTTCTTTGAGCCAACGTAGTTAACATTCGGGCGGCTGCTTTTACGTTTACCGTGACGATCGTGAAATGCGATGGATTAGCTCCTCAACGCATTGTTCGGAGATCATCACACAACTCTGTAAGAACTTGTTCTTCTGACACGGCAAAGCCAACCGTTCTCATTGCCTCCGCAAGGTGAGCATCCCAACTCGGCGCGATTTCGAAACCGGTTAGGGGAACAAATGAAGGGGTAATCGAGCGATAGTCTGAAGCGCTCATCCTCCATGGTTGTGCTCCATGTTTATAAATAATTCGGTTTGCAATTTGAACGCCGGGCCAATCAAAGTCGCCATGGTAAGCAATTTGCCATCCTGCCTCTCGCAGTAAATTAAGCAATAAGCGGCCCGAGGTTTTTATTTGTCCTTGAATGCAGACCAATGGCGCACATCCAGCGCCTAGTGCATCTGCCGCCGCAGCAACAACCGTTGGATTCTCACATACGAACACTGTACGACCATTCCCAATCGCGAATTGCGGAGGCATTTTGAGGAGCTGCCGCACTGTAAGGTGGGTTGGTTCACCAGCTTCAGCGAAGAGGCAGATTTGTCTGCCGGTAATGTTGGATGGCAATGCAGGAAGGTTCAATATAAGGACCGGAGCACTTAATTCGTCGGCGATGACACCCATCGTAGCCCACGCTTCTCGTCGGCTTTCAGCATCGTCCCAGCGTAACAATCCATTTTGCCGGGCGATCCCACGCAAAACCAAGGTTGTAACTCTACGATCTGGATCGAGGGCGTGAGCATCGCCAAGTGTATGGACGGCAAATTGAGGTAAGGGAATATCGCTGACTGGCAACCGCATAAGAACCGATGTAGCATCCAACAATAGTTTTTTGGCGACTTGAATATCGTCGGACGCCAAACGTCGCAGCAAACCGCGTGCGCGGATTTCAGCCAGCCACAATAAAAGATCCGGCTTACCCTCCAGATCACGAGAGAAAGTCGCGAACAAATCTAACCATTTTTCCGCTTCAGCTTCTCTTTCAGAACGTCGATTTACAATCGGGCCACATAAAGTTTCTACAGCTTCCTTTAGAGAATCACAAATCTCACCGTTACGAAGGCAGCTTTCGAGCTTCTGTAGATCCACACGAAGGCTCTCCCCCCGACTCGGTGAAGTACCAAATATCCCCGCGACGTGATTGCGTTCTTCTGGGCTCGCATTAGTAAGAATGACCGTCCCGGTAAGAGCCTCGCCATTTTCGATGCGGAGGCGTAGTCGCGAGAGGAGCCGGGAACATTGTGGTACTCCCAATGTCTGTTCCAACCGGATAACGTCCGTATGAATTGAAGTAGGCTCAGATTTCATTGAGTTTCAATTCCGTAGGCGCTGCAACATCCAGAGCAGGGGCACATGCTGTAACAACCGATGATGAATCCGATACTCGCTGTTTTCCATTCCAAACCCATCGTGTAATTCCAATAGCATCTATTGTATCGCGCCGAGCTAGTTGGTAAATCGCGAGTGCAGGAACCGTTGGATAACAGCCCCATTCGCGCTCACTCGTCATTACCAAATCCAAATCAAACGTAGTGAGCAGGTCCATGCACTTTCGACGCATATCGCTATCCACGCCAACAAACGCTTCATCAAGCAAGATGAGCCGTGGGGCCTCAGGCACGCTGCGATAGTGCGCAGCGGCAGCGGCAAATTGCGGCAACGTGAGTGCCACAGCCTTCTCGCCGCCAGAACCCGTGCCGTGGGTTCGCTTCGTAAGACGCTTCCACTCCCCATCGCGTTTCTGAAGAATGGCAAAACGATGCCAACGGCGATAGTCCAAGGCTTCGGCTAAGTGCTGTTGCCATCCGCTTCCCGCGTTATTTTGGCGGGCCAGCGCTATCTGCTCCTGCAAAAAGCTTCCAAGTGCGTTCCTTTCCGCAGGTGACCATGTGCTGCTGAGACGGAGCAATTGCTTGCGCGCCGCCAACAGACCGGGTGGACCGTCATCCCGTACTTGCCACTCGAACCGGAGCGTCATACCTGTTCCCATCGGCCTGGCAACAAGCTCCTCGTTTGCCCTTCTCACCCACTCTTCTCCCTCACGGAGTCGGATATGCAATTCGCTTGCAGCCTCGTCCAAGAGGTATTTTTCAATAACCTCACGCTCGCGAGCATCGAGCAGGGTCTGGCGCGTGGCGATGTCTGAGGCGAGAGCTTCATGTAACTCCACCATTGTGCATGCGCGTCCTTGGAAGGGCACGTTCACGAGGAACAGGCCGTCTTCCGTGGCCGTCGGTTCCGGGGTGAATTCGCATTGCAGCAGAGTTCGCTTGAGGTCTTCAATGTGGCCGTAGATTGCATCTTGATGACGCTTCCAGTCGTCGTCGCTGCTATTTACGCGATCGAGGAGCTCATCAACCTGCCGAGAAAGCTCCACAGCTTCTTTCACAAGCCATTCACGCATTTCTAAATTGCGAAAATTATCATGAGCAATTGCCAACAATCGGACGGCGGTAAATGCCGCAAGCGCGTTTATAGCAGAGGTTCGTTCTTGATCGGTTCTGTTTAATTCCGGTGTGATCTGCGCGAGGCTGCTTTCCGCAGCACCAAGTTTCTTGGTTTCGTCGATTAGTATTTTGTCCTTATCCTGCTTTCGCTTGCGGGCCTCATCTAGTTGTTTTGTAACCTCGGCGATGTTGTCGTGTAACTGCTTAACGGTGGAACCGACGGAGTTCTGCAGAGTTTCGTAGCGTGTCTTAAGGGTGAGATGCTTTTTTCTCGCGGCCTCGTGTGCTCGGCCTTTCGCTTCTGTTTCGATACGCGCTTCAGCAACCCGTAATTGAGATGCGTTTGCTTGGACTCGCGACAAGACAAGATTGTGAAGCAGAGGCCAAAGACTGGCTATCGTCGTGCGGAACTGGTGCAGGTTATTTTTCAATTGAGCCAGCTTTCCTACCCATTCTGAAAGTGAGAGATCACGCGCATCAACATCACGCTTTTGTACGGCTTCATGCCAGGTGTTACGCCGTTCTCGAACGAGCTTTTCTGCAGCTTGGACGCGCTTATGCAGAAGGTTAACCTGCGTAGTGGCGCTGTTACGGTTAGCAATAGCTTGACGCACGGCTGCATCGGTAGGTGCCGTTGAAACTTCAGTTTCAGCAGCGCGGTCACGTTGTTTCAATGTTTCGATTTCTGCGTCGATGACGGCTTTCGCTGCCTCTACGCCTTGGATGCGAATCCCGATTTCAGAAATCTGTCTTTGACGCTCCGTTTCTCGAGCAGACGCGCCGATATGTTGTGCTGCCTGCTTACGCCATCTGCCGCGCAGTGGCCCGATCTGCCATTCACCATCTGCGTTTACCCAGGTGTATCCGCTACCTTCGCCATAGCCAATTTGCCCCAAAATGGCGGCTATCGTTTCCTTTTGAACCACCCCGTCGGAGTCTGGCTGCAAAGCTTGAGCAAGCGTCTTATCTACGGCTACATCAGATTTCACGCCCGCCACGATCACTGAATCGAGATCCTCGGGATTAAGCAGACGCCCGTCGGGGGTCACCCAAGCGTCGAGTAGGCCCGCAGCTTCCAAAGCGGCTTCCACTCCGGCACGCTCAGTCAGTGAGATCTCGGCACGAAAATCACATAGCGCCCAAAACGGTGCACCGGGCCGTGCAATTCGGGAAAGCGGGTCACGAGTGGTCGGCGGGTTTGGCGGACGATGTGCACCCTCCAGCAGTTGCTTTCGTTCAGTTTCCAGTTGGAGAAGTGTGCCAGCCAGTTCGTCGGCTCGATGTTTAGCATCAGCAGAGCTTTTGGCTATGTCCGCTTGCGCTTTCCGCAAAGCTTCATGAACGATATTGTTAAGTGGGCTTGTCTCATTTCCAACTTCAACCCACGTCGAGAAGAGCTCTTCAAACCTTTCTGGATCGGTCGGTTGCAATTCTTTCAGAGAAAAAAACCAATTCCGATAGGCTTTCAGAAGCGTATCTTTGGTTGTCTCTAATTCTTGATGCTTTCTCGTCTGTTCTTCTTTCGCGGCGGTCAGTTGGTTTTCCACCTCTGACTGTCCCTGCTGCGCTTGCTTCAAAGCTGAATGCGCGTCACCTACGGCGGTTTCAAGCTTTTCTAAGTGTTCAACGTTGGTTAGATGTCGTTGTGTGACTGCGTCGAGACATTGTTCGGCTGTTTTGATCAAACTGACATCTTCAAGAGTATCGAGTTTGAGCAGTGCCGTAGCGGTTTCATAGTCGCGTTCGATTGCTGCCGCACGCGCATCATTAAGGGCGCTTCCATTTTACGGTGCGATTCAGCAAGTGCCAGGTCGAAGTCCGTTTGTTGTTTTGCCAGTTCTTGCGTTGCGCGTGTTCCACGAGATTCGGCCGTGCTCAATTCGTTTTTGCTGGTTTCGACCAACTGAGCAGCCTCATCAGCAGCATTGGCCGCTGCAGTCAACTGCTCCGCGCTGCGCATCTCGGGACTGTCACGGAGTGCTTCGTGTTTAGCGGCCAGTTCCGTCTCGTCGGCAATCAATTTTCCAATGTCGGTTTGCAATTCTGCCAACGATTTTTCCACAGTCTGCTTTTCCGATTCATATTGTTTTTGCCGCCTTACGACCCCGTTATGCTCTTTGTGGGTTGCGATAACCCGCGTGGCACGACGGCGAGCGGCAATTTGTACGTATCTGCGATACTCGCGGAGGAATGTTTCAACCCCGGTGAGAGCTGCCCTTACATTGGCGAGAGCATCTTCTTCTGTTTGAAGATTGCGAAATGCTTCTGCCACCTCGCCGAGCAGTTTTTCCGAAGCTGGAGGTAACGCATCACTGAGAGCATTCGATACCAAGCTTTCGTCAAACTTTCGAGAAAGCTGAGGTTGCCTCAATTGAACAAGAAGATTCAACAGCGCTTCGTATTGGCTGCCCAAGCCAAACAGCTTTTTGTCGACAGCTTCTCTATAATCGCTGGCTTTCGTGAATACCTTTCCCATTGTTCCAATCTCCTGTTCTAGTCGCGACTTACTGTGCGTCGTGCGGTTTTCAGCGAGAAATAGGGTTTCGCCGACTCTCTGCGGTGTGACAAAGAACCAGTGCCCTACAAGTCCACGACCTTGAGCGGCTTTTAATCCGCAGCCCAGAGTGACGTATTCTATGCTGCCATCAGAACGCTTTCGGCCAAATTCAATCCATGTATATCCAAGCCGGTCTGAATGACGCCCCATCAATAGATTCCATTCCATCCGTTTGGCTGGATCACCATCCGGCTCGACACGATGTGATGCAACCTCGCCCTCGAGAAGAAATGGTAACGTGAGTGCGAGGATACGCGATTTGCCGGTTCCATTGTTGCCTCTCAATAACAAACGGCCGTTTTCAAAAATGAATACCTCATCGTCGAAACGATAAATGTTCAGCAATCCGCAACGGATGGGTTGCCAACGATCCGAACGACTGGCTACAGGTAATGTAGGCTTGGTTTTCGTGCCCTTCATAGCAATTCGGGGTCATTCGCAACTTCGACGGTTCCAATTGCATATCGTGCTATGGCGGGACGTGGCACAACGCCATCCTCGAAACGAGTAATGAGTTGCAGGGCTTCCAGCCGGCGAAGCGCCATCTCGACAAGACTATACTCAGCATTTGGCTCTGACACGTCCCTGCGCCAATGACGACGGTGATCCGCAATCAAAGCAGCAGTTTTTGCCCTGAGCGCACTGTAGCCGATACGGCCATTGCGCTCCTCTTTCGTTTCTAAAGCCAAGTACTCGGCAAGTAATAGCGTTAAATGACCGTCAGTTCCCTCTTCAGCGATTTTAACGTCGGTCAGTTCTCCAGTTTCATCGAGCATGGCGATACCCTCGCGTCGAATTTCAGGGACCAGTCCTGTTGCCTCCGAAATAGCACTCAAGATGCGGCCTCGTTGTCGATCTAAGTAAGTGTGTTCAGTTTGGGTAAGGTCTGCATAGTAAACTACAGGTTGCTCTAACAAGCGCCGAATCAGCCGCCATCGAATACGTCGATTGTTAGCTTCTTCGGTCTCGGGACCGATTTCTTCACTTATGAGCCGAATTTGTTCGTCCAATTTAGTTGCGGTTACAGTGGACGGGCCTCGTTGTAGAGACAACATCACGCCAAGAATCGGACGATTGACGCTATAGAGTACGTTGTTGCGTTCGTCACGCAGGTATTGCTCCTCATCTCCGTGCACTCTTCGGAGCACCTGATGCGCGAGGATGAAACGAATAACGGCTACCAGATCTCGTCGCTGGTCCGCCTCGCTAAGGTTAAAGAGGATTCCGTTTGCGGCAAAACAGGAGTCCGATTGACAGGCTGTAACGATACTATCTGCGAGAATCGCTAAGGTTGTCTGACGATCGCTTCGCTCCAGTGCGGCCAGCGCTAAACAAAGGATTACATAACGTCGTCGTGAAAAAGTGATCTGCGCCCGGCTTTCAACCGCCGGAAACGTGACGTCATCGAAATGCGCCGGTGTCTTACGGAGTCGCGCAAACTCGCTCGTGACATGTAGCGTCCATCCAGTATTGGCGGTTAGCCAAGCCCTCAATTCCTCCGTATGCCGACGAACGAGAGCAAACTCTTGGCAAAAAGGGCCATCCGCGATGAGTAATGGCTGCTGCAACAGTGCCCGAAGTGCCCGTCGCCGTTCATGCTTCGCGGCTTGTGTCCGAGCGCAGTCTAAATCTGTTTCCTTGGTTATTTGCATGTTTTGGTCGTCACCGCTTCTGGAGCAAAGGTGTTTGTGATAGTTATAAAATAATCTTCCCCACTAAAAATTCCTTTTGACGTGACAATCGTAGCACGCGCACCGTCCCTCGTAGGCTCAAGACAGATGTGAAGTGCACCGTCGCTGGAATCGGCTTCCGCAGATTGATTGGGTTCAATATGGTTCACCAAAACTTCACCGAGTAAGTCCAGAAATAAATCAAACGCGACGGCATCAAGTTCGACTATTTCAGAAAGCCGCATTCGGGTCCCCGTTGCAAGTTGCGTTTGAGCTTTGGCAATCTGCGCAGCCTCATCCTGCGCTAGTTGAGCAAGCAAACGTTTGGCGGGTGTTCGGTCTTCAATGGTTCGCACAGTGGCTTTCGCTGAATGACGACCAGCTTTCCGAAGGCGCGGTGAGATGATTACCGGAGGAGCATCAAACCAACTCGTTTGAGCTGAAATCGGCGCCTGCTCTCTCTGAGTGAGTGTTGCCTCATCCACTACAAGGTGACGCGTGGGGTTAAGGCAAAAAGCTGCACGCCATAAGCGGTGAGCTTCCTCGTCAGACCTTGTCTGCGCAAACCAACGTGCAAGCGTATTCAAATCTGCGACCCGGTCACTGCGATTTAATCTCCGTTCATTGATATTAGTCACCGTCGCGAGCAGCACTGGCACAGCACTTCGGGCTCGTCCCCGTAGAATATCGGCTTGAGAAGGCGTTCCGGCCTGGCCGATAAACCAGCTGCGAAAGCCAGCCCACCGGCGAGACCACAATCGTTGAGCGTCTGCACGTTGGTCATCGGTTGGTGAGAGTGCGTCAGCGATTTCCCGTTGAGCAGCGACATGAAGAAGGCGATTCAGACCATGCTCTTCAATTCGGACGATTCTCTGAGCGATTTCGCTGGTAGCAACCACAAGTCCTTCGATGAAACGCTCGAGGTAATCAATTAACTTCTCCTTGTACGCGATGAATGCATCCAACTCGATCCCTTGAAGGTCCATCTGTCGCTGAAGTGTGCGCATAAACGTCTGCGCACGAGACGTCAGGCTCTCAAAGCGATTGCGCAATAAATCAAGAACCTGAAAGGTTTTTCCTTCATCTAGCAAAGGTTCACCGGCGAGAACTTCGAGTTCCGTGAGATGGCGTTGAATATCCTCTAAGGCTTGGCTCTGCAACTCGCCTGGTCGGATGAGGGCTTCATAAAAAGTAACGATGGCGCGCTCTGCAGCCTCCCCTTCATTTGTGAGCTGATACAGATATCGTGGCCTATAAAACTCCTCGACGGTTGCTACGTCGCTCGTATCACGATGGGCTTCAAGATTTCCCCAATCACGAAGTGACAACAACGCCGATTCAATTTCATCAATCGAGATATGCCGGGTATCATCCTGTTTCGTGAGTATTTCCTTCAGATCCGCAGAACGAAGGTGAAGAACAAACGCGCCCCGCGCCTCAGTGAACGCTCGCAAGATCGCCCGGTAAACTACGTGCTTGTCTGCTGTTAGATGTGCGAAAACGCGAACCGAATTGAGAGACTGCCCTGCCGGAGACATTTGCTGATTGTGCCAAAGCAGAGTTTAGCGCTCAAGAGGAAGTATTCCAGTGCTCGACAGGTTTGGTTTAGCTGCTTAGTGGCAATCGTGTGTTCGATTTGCTGTTGATCTAAAAAAACTCGTAGTTGTTTTCCGCACTTGCCACAACAATGTTCTTTTTTCATTAGCCGCAAATTCCTTGCGTGAATGACCATTCGTTGGAAGCGACGAAGTGTATCTCGAGGAGACAGGGCATTCGTGAGTGACCAAAAGCCGAGAAGCTCTGTAACGAAAGAGCGTCTTTCTAGTCTTCGGGTAAGAAATAATCATGTGGGTTCGGAATACGTGTCGGGTGATGAAATCCGGCCAGTTCACCCTCTGTTTCAAAATGGCGATTATTATCAACTCTTCGCATTTGAAAGCTTCGTTACTGTGTTGTGAAGTTTTGCTTAAAGCCAGTCAAGACCGGCCATCCGCAATAGTGGCCTATTTCGCGTTACATATAGATGACAGGGAAATCTTTCCCATCATCCTATGAAGTCATCAAACCACCATCTCTTCAGCCCGAGGACGCATGCCGCTTAATTGGCGGCTTCGGGACATCGAAAATTACGAAACACTCTGTTGGCAACCCGATCAGCACGATCCTGACGGCAAGAAGCTCAATCCGCTAACCAACGCTTTGATTTGGGCAACTATCCCGGTCGGGATCAACCACATTACCGAAAAGAATGTGGAAAAGTTCTTCATTCGGGTCTCTGCCATCGAGCAGGTTTCGGGTTCGTTCTTGAACGAGCTTCACGGAGACAAGATCGTCGAACGTCCCATCACCCTTGCAGACTTGAAGCAGCACATCGGGCTCTGGACGAACGCCAGCAGTCTTACCGATGCACAATTCCGCCGCAATATTGCTCAACGAGCAATGCGGGAAGCTCAGCAACGTTTGAAAAACGCTGCTGAATAAACATCAACAATCACGCACGAGCCCCGGTTCAACGCCGGGGCTTTCTGCTTTTCATGAAAGGAGAATCATCTGATGAAACGCATACTGATTTACGCAGCAATACTATTGCTGGCGCTGTCGCACTGTGGATGCAGTTCGCTTTTGCCCATTGATCTCGGAAGATCAATCATTTGGCCGCTAGTCACGCTTGTAATCGTCCTCGCTGCACTTGTGTTCTTCGGTTACAGCGGAGGTTTTCAACTGCCCATCGTTCGCGGTCCGGAGGACGTCCGCTTTACCGAAGCACACATCACCCAAACGTTCATCGCTGCAATTCCAACTCTCACGCAGGAGATGAACCTCGAAGTAGCGAGTTCCAAACAAACGGAAACGTTGGAGCGCACTGACGACCAGAAATTATTCGGGCTGGATCTTGGGACAAACACGGCACGCATCGCGGTCCCGGTCACGTACCGGTATTACATCTGTCTCTACGAAACGTGGAAACTGCATGTGGCTGACAATACTGTTGTGGTTTGTGCCCCAGCGATCCGGTGTTCTATCCCGCCCGCCATTCACACCGATGAAATCCAAGAAACGGTCAGCCGGGGATGGCTGCGTGGCGGACCAACGGAAATGTTGGGCCAGCTTCGACGGGAAATCACCCCGCGCCTGTGCGAATTCGCCAACGACCCTCGGCGAATTGACCTCGTCAGGGAAAAGTGTCGCCAGTCGGTAGCTGAGTTCGTCCAGCGCTGGTTGGAAGGCGAGAGCCGGTGGGATCGGGACAAATTCACAGCTATTCGCGTGCACTTCATCAATGAAGCTGTAGTCCCCTCTCGGCCTACGGTGCAGTTGATGAACTTCTAAACAGTGTGCGAGTCCTCCGATCCAAGGCAGCACACATCTCTAACCCGGATCAATCAACGGAAAGGAATCATTATGGCTATCACTCTTGAAGCAAACTACAGCAAGAAAATCGGCCTTCCGCAGTTTAGCAGTCATCAGTTCAGTCTCACGATTCGGACGGAACTAACTGATCTAAGCCAAGTCCAACAAGCAACCTCTCAGCTCTACCAGCTGTTGCAGGGTTGCGTTGATCACGAGATCCAAAAAATTGGATACCTGCCATTGGAAATCGACGATCAGCGGAACGGACATCGTAACGGAAAGACAAATGGGCACCGAGGGACGGATGAGGCGAATGGCTCAAGCCGGTGGAATTGCTCCGACAAACAGAAGGATCTCATCCTGAAAATTGTCGAAGAGCATAAGCTCGACAAGGCTGACGTAGAGAAGCTCAGTCACGAGCGCTTCGGTAAATCGGTCCGTGAGCTCAACAAACTCGACGCCAGCAGCTTAATCGATGAGTTACTCCGTATGACGGGGCAACCGGTTAACCGGGTGGCCCGGTTCCAGAAAGCGAGGGCGCGATGATCGCTCACGGGGAACTGCAGCTGATGCCGCCGCCCCCGTTCAGGTCAGCTGAAGCGGCGAACATCGATGAGCTTAAAACTACGGTGTCGGCATCGCGGCTTAATTCTTGGCTGCGATGCCGGCTCCACTTCTACTTCAAATACGTTCGGCGTATCAGCAAGCCACCAACCACGGCAGCGTTTGTTGGAAAGGTAATACATGCAGTGCTTCAGCAGTGGAATCTGGCACGTTGGAAAAATGAGCCGTTTGTACTGAATCACTATCGTTCGGTTTTCGAGGACCACTGGCTTGCCGAACAGAACGATATGGCTATTGGCTGGAATGGAGACGAAGAAGAGCACTCGAACTCGGCATGGAATTGTTTGGAGCAATACTTCAAACACACGCCCATTCTTGCTGATGAACGCCCGGAAGCAGTCGAAGTGCCGGTTGAGGCGGAATTCGATGACCTGCCGCGTCTGATCGGAATCATTGACCTGGTTCGATCGGGAGGACGCATCGTGGACTTCAAGACGGCCGCCAAGACGCCGGACTCGAGGCAAGTAGCGCATCACCACGAGGTGCAGGCATCATGCTATGCATTGTTGTATCGGCACTGCACCGGGCACAAGGAGTCCGATATTGAACTCCATCACATTGTAAAAACGAAGGTTCCAAAAGTCATTGTCACTCCGTTAGGTCCAATGACATCGCTGCAGGAAGGGAGATTGTACAGGCTGATCGAGTCCTATCTGGATGGGCTCGACAGGAGGGACTTCGTGCCGTCACCAGGCTTCCAGTGTGCCGGCTGTGAGTTCTTCGAAGAATGCCGGCAATGGACCGGAAAGGTCATATGAAGAAAGCACCACATGAGTTCAAAGTTATGCGGGTGCGTGAATGCGTATGCGACCCGCCGATCGTCGATACACCTGAACGTGCATGGGAATATTGGAAACTGAACATTCCGAAGGCCGAATGGTTTGACGAATGCAAAGAAGCGTTTGTTGTGCTGATTCTGAATGCCAGGCGCAGGATCATTGGGCACAACTTGGTGACACTCGGCGGGTTGGACGTTTGCCTGGTTCATCCACGCGAGGTGTTTCGTCCAGCGATCATCGCTGCGGGAAGCGCCGTCGTTCTGATGCACAATCATCCAAGCGGTGACTGCACCCCAAGTGAGGCTGACATCAAAGTGACGCGAGACCTGATTCAAGCGGGGCAAGTGCTGAAGATTGACCTGCTTGATCACGTCATCGTCGGACAGAAGTACTTCTCCTTGCGAGAGGGAGGCTACTTCTACACATGAAGGGCCGGGCACAGGATTGTCTGTGCCCGGCTTGCATTCTACGCCGCAACCTCTGCGGTCACGCTGACCGAAGTCTTCCGACTATTTCTTTCACTCCAGTGCCTGGACATGATCCCGGTAGCCCGGTTTAGCCATGACGCGTCCTCCATCAGCAGTAATAAATCGCATGTGGCGAAGTACTTGATGGCGTTAGGAACCGGATTCCCTAGGGGCTTCAACAATTTCGATCTCACCAGGATGGGAATGTCGTGTTCCTGGAAACCCAGCAACAGCGCAGTCTGCTGAGTGTTGAGACGAGCCGGCAACCGGCGAGCGTTCAGGATCAGCCTGAGCGCTTCTACATGTGGTGTATTCATACCGTCCCACCTGCGCACCAAACCAAAGGAGAAAAAAATGCAAAATGTTATCAATCCGCCACAGGCGGAGTCCGTCACCTTGTACTACCGCGAAGGTTCCAGCGATAAGGTGTATCAATGCAGCATTGAACCTGTCGGCGACCAATTCGCCGTCAACTTCGCCTTCGGGCGAAGAGGTTCAACGCTGAATGTTGGAACCAAAACTTCTGCGCCGATCGCGTATGACGAGGCGAAGAAGATCTTCGAGAAGCTCGTGCGGGAGAAACAGGCGAAGGGTTATACGCCGGGTGAATCAGGCACACCGTACCAGCTTACAGCAGACGAACAGCGATCGACGGGCATCCACTGCCAGCTGCTGAATCCCATTGATGAACGGGATGTGGATCGACTCGTTAATGACCGCGATTGGTGCATGCAGCCGAAGTATGACGGGCGACGTGTCCTCATCATGCGGGTTGGACCGGTTGTCACGGGTGTGAACCGCAAAGGGCTGACTATTGGATTGCCAGAAAGCATCATGAAATCAGCGGAATCGATTCGTGCTGACTACCTGGTGGATGGTGAAGCGGTCGGTGACACGTTGTACGCGTTCGACCTGCTAGCGCTGGACGGTGACAGTCTGGCCAACCTTCCTTACCGGGAACGTTTGCTCCGGTTGATGAACCTGCTGGCGGGCAATCATGTTCGCCACATCCAACTGGTGGAAACAGCATTTGATGCGATGCAGAAGTCAACTCTCCTGCGGGACCTGAAACGGGATCGTCAGGAAGGTATTGTCTTCAAACATCTCAATGCTCCGTATACAGCGGGACGACCGAACAGTGGAGGCACACAACTGAAACATAAGTTCGTGGCGACCTGTTCGGCAGTGGTTTCTGACATCAACCAGCGCCGCAGCGTGGAGTTGCGTTTGCTCGATCAAGATGGATGGATGCCGGTCGGCAACGTCACCATTCCGCCGAACAAGCAGGTTCCACCAGTTGGAACCGTCGTGGAGGTGCAATACCTCTACGCCTTCCCGGAGAGTCACTCGCTCTATCAACCGGTATATCTCGGGGTCCGTGAAGGCATCGGACAGACCGACTGCGTGTTGTCGCAGTTGAAGTACAAGCCTGCCGAAGAGCAATAAGTGTCTCCAACTGGAGACGAATCCCGAGGTGCAGTGGACGCAGAGCCGCTGCACGTTCGGTAAACCGTTCACTCTGCATAACGCGCCAGTCCGGAAATCTCCGGCTGGCGCTTTCTTCTTTAGAGAAAGGAGCAAATGAAACCACAAGTTGAAATCGAAATGCCTGTCGCAGAACTGAAGATGGCTCTGCCGGGCTACAGCAAAATTATTCTGAAGAAACCGTCACTGCCGGTGCTCGGCTGTTTGAAGATCCGTTTAGACGAAAACAAGCGCATCACGCTTACGGGAACCAACCTGGATGAAACGGCCTACTTCGCGTTGCCGACACGACGCGACGGGTTATCCGGGGAAGTGCTGGTCTCGTTCCAGGAACTCACGAAAATCGTCAGGGGCTGCAACAATGAGGATTCGGTGCGCATTGTCGCCGACAACGAATCCACCATCATCCGTTACTCAATCGGTGGTTCGTGGGTCGATCACCCGGTCGAACATCTCGCGCTGAAGGAGTGGCCGGTCTGTCCAATATTGAAAACCGAAGACATTGCGCTTCCGGAAACATTCAAGCAGACACTCAAGCAAGCGTTGGAATGTTCGTCGGTCGACAGCACCCGGTATGTGCTGCAAGGCGCATGTCTGGAGCGAAGCGATAGTGGCCATTATGTGGTGGCGACCGATGGGCGTCATCTGTTCGCCGCCAACTCGTTCACCTTGAACGTGAATGAACCCGTGTTGATTCAGGCACGGAAGTTCGTGACCTGGCCTGAATTCATGCAGGACGGCCCCTGGCGTTTGAAGGTCTTAAATCGGACTGCGGATGCCTCGCCATGGATACAGATCTCCTCCGATCACTGGGCGTATGTCGCCAAGCAGATCGATGGAAACTATCCAAACTGGCGACAGACGATCCCGCAGCCGAACTCGAAGTGGACCCGCATTGAACTGGACGATGTGAGTGCCGAAATGCTGATCGGTAGCATTCCAATGATGCCCGGTCACGACCGGGAGCATGAACCGGTAGAGTTGGATGTGCGTGAGGGAACATTGTTCCTCACAGGCACGGGTAAGAATGGCAACCTGGGACAAGTGCGCATCAATGCACCGAAGGTCACCGGAAAAGACGCCATCGTGTCACTCAATCGTTACTACCTGTTACGGGCCCTTCGCTTCGGATTCCGAACGATCGAAATCGACGATTCGCTCACACCTGTCCTGTTTACAAATGTAGGGAAGACAATGGTGGTGATGCCCGTTCGGATGGCTGCTGCACCGACCGAAACCAAACCGGAAGACGCTACCCCGGCCCCGACGGAAACAAACTCTCCACGAGAGTCGACTCCCGCTGCTGAACCGTCCAGCAGTGGAGTTGAAATCAAAACGACGGATCGAGTTATGCCAGATACACTGACACCGCCACAACGTGGCAACATCACTGGTCAAAAAGACGCCAACAAATCAGCCATAAAAGAACTCCTCGAACGCATCGAATCGATCAAGACCGCGCTTCGTGACATCCTTGGTGACTTGAACGATACGGTGCCTTTGTTGAAGCAGGCGTTAAAAGAGCAAAAGGCGACCGAAAAGGAAATCGAAACCGTTCGGTCGCGGCTCCGCGAGATCAAATCCGTGGAGATCTAACGCTAACCATCAAAAAACGAACAAGAGCCGGAGCCTCCATCGTGCGTTCTCCGGCTCTGTTCGTTTCCAGAAAGGACACATGTTTCTACACATCCTGAAGATCGCATTGATCATCGCGGTGGTAATCGCACTCGTGATCGTGCTGTTTCATCTCCTGCCATGGCTGCTTGGGGGTGCGGTGGTCGTGCTCGTCGTTCAACGGTGGCTCACTCGTAACCGGCCTCCCGGCCCGCCTCAATGGCCGTGGATTCGATAGTTATGAATGATCTATTGAAAGTTCTCACACGCGAAGGCGTTCTCTTGAACGTCTCGGTCCGGTATTGGCGCGGCTGCAAAAAGCTCCGTGCCGAAGACATCGGACTCGATCCCGAGAAGATCAGCGACAAGCTGATTAGCCTCGGGCACAAGCGGCTGCTGCCGAAAGAAGCGACCGCTCAACTGGGACTGACTGAGTCCCGCACACACGCGCTCGTTGAAGCGAACACGTTCCCGTTCCTCAACGGCCTGGCTCACTTCCTCCCGAACGCAAAGCTCGAAGAGGTGAACGGGAAATTGAAAGCGCTGGAACGAGAGTTCTGGGACGCAAAACAAGAGTTCCTCCGCCATTACAGCAGTTTGCGTGAACAAGCTTCACGCGACTGGCGAACGATGGCGGAACGGTTGGTCTCGCAACCAGAACGGCTCGTGGCGACGATCGAAGCCTCGTTTCCGACACTGCAACGGATGGAACGGCTGTTCGGCTTCGACATCCAGCAGTTCCAGATCGCGGTTCCCGAGCGGCTCGGCCTGGACGTCGTTTCACTCGCTGACCAGCAACACCTGATTCAGGCGAGACAAGATGCCGCCAGGGAGGCTCAAACGAAGATCCGCCGGGACGTGGAGAGTTTCGTGGCAGATTGCGTGTCTGCTCTACGCGAGCAAACAGCGCAGCTGTGTCACGACATGCTCAACAGCATCAACACGGCGGAAACCGGGGTTCACCAGAAAACGCTCAACCGTCTCATCCGCTTTATTGACCAGTTCAAGCAATTGAACTTCGCCAATGACGTAGAGATGGAGCAGCAACTGGAAACCGTTCGAAAAGAACTGCTCACGCGAACAGCAGAGCAATACCGGGACAGTGCGGTGGCAAGGGAACAACTGGTGCGCGGGCTAACACGGTTGCGGGATCACGCAAACCAACTCGCTCGGGCTGAACCGAAAGAGATCGTCCAGCGTTTCGGGGAATTGGGACGACGAAAGTTCAACCTCGCGGCGTAGTTGCGTTGAGATGGTCCATCAGTGGCAGTCTGTTTTCCTGAACTCTTCTCACGAGGAGTTCAGGACTTCGGCTGCTGGGAGAGCAGCTACAGAAGAATACGGGTAAGCTCACCTCCTTACCTTCAAGACGGAACACCCCCGTTTTGCCCGTGCCGGGCTTGCGGTGAAACTCGCCTTGCAGGGAAAAATCATACACGGGCAAGTAAAGGGCTAGGAACTCGTTGATGTAGTAGAGCGAGGTGACGCAGCCGGCAATCAGCACCAGTCGAGCCTGACGAGCAGCGGAAATACGTTGGTAAAGAGCCTAAGGTCGCGAACGACCATGGCGAGGAACAGAGCTTCGTCTGGAACCGATCCCATCGACACCGTTGCTCGCGGGGTTAGGTCGAGGTGGCGGCGAGATGCTCCCGTCGCTTGGGTAGATACGACGCGTCAATTAGGTTCAAGCTGCGTTCCCATACTCGGAACCAAGGGTGTGGTTTGATCGGATTGGCGAAATAGGCACGCAACCGGTTCTCACAATCGTCCGCATTTCGAATCTCTGACCACCGTCCATCGTTGAACTCACCGACTGACGGATTAACTCCAACGGTGAGGACTTCAGCATTGCACACATCGCCGAAATACGGGATCGGCCAAGTTTTGACTCCTTTGCGGTAGTTACGGGCAAAGGCCGAGTCATCGCGAGCTACGGCATCCGCCACATTCGCAATGGAGGGGAGGTAATGGTCGGCCATGCCCCGAGTGTAATTTTTTCGGCCCGTTCCGCGAGCCGAACTTCTAACCATCAACATCAACTCAAAGGAATCAATGAGTCACTTCACAACAATTAAAACACAAATCAAAGACATCGAAGCGCTACGATCGGCGTGTGCGGAATTGGGCGTGCCACTTCTGCAAAATGCTGAAGCACGGGGCTTCGTGTCGAACAAACAAGCCGGCGAATATGTCGTGCGGCTTAAAGGCCCGTATGACATTGCACTGAATCGACAGCAGGACGGGAGTTACGGGCTCACAGCCGACCTGTGGCAGGGGCATGTCGAACGAGAGGTCGGCACCGGCTACGGAAAACTGCTTCAGCTTTACGCAGTGCATAAAGCAATGCGTGAAGCCAAACGGAAGGGACACCTGGTCAAACGGACGCAACAGCGGGATGGAGCGATAAAACTCATTATCGCGGGGGTATCATGAAAACCGTCGAAATCATCGTGTGCCCAACTGGGGAGATTCAAATTGATGCAGTCGGTTTCCAAGGACCGGAGTGCGAACAGGCCACACGCTACCTGGAAGAAGCGCTTGGCGTTGTATCGAGCCGGGTGAAAAAGCCCGAATACCAGCAACGCGTTAAACCCAAACAACAACAAAGGATCGGCCAATGAACACTGTCGTGCTCACGGTTGATCCTTCCGGCAGGGGTTCCTGCATCTACACCGAACTGATTGATCTCCAATCGATCGGTTCTCTCGAAATCACTCGCGCCACGACGATTGAGTTCAACAACGACACTCAAGAGTGGGAGGTCAGGCAAGACGATCGAGTGATCTTCACCAATCGTTCCCGTGCGGTTTGCCTGGCGTGGGAACACCAACAACTCAACCGCTGATCCGATGAACAAGCCTATCGTGCGGGTCTGGACCTTCGGTTCAGATTCGAATCCCCATTGCGAGTATCAGACGCTGCTTTACGCGGATAACTCGACATCGTGCAACTGCGCGGGCTGGACACGTCGTGTGGCGAGCGACGGGAGTCGCTCCTGTAAACACACCCGCTGGGTGGATATGGGAGTGGCTGACCGGCACTGCACTGGCACACACGAATACGGATCAGCCAACCGAAAGGAGAATCATGTCAAAGAAGCCAAATCAGAACGCCGCCTCGGCCAGCGCAAGTTCGCTGTCTAGCGTCGGCGAGAAACTTGTCAGTTACATTCGGGCCGGTTATCCCGGCATTTATCTCGTTTCACCCGAAGAACAACGTGTCGAAGCCGAGATGAAACAGGTCGTTGAATCGATTAATGCGACACAGCCGAAAGGAGAAGAGTTCCAACTCTGCTTCTGGTCTGTGGTGGATGGAATCGTCAACGTCACTACGAAACAGCAGCGGGATGCGAACGATCCATTGGAATTGCTCCAAGCCCTGTCGGAGGAGAAGGAACGAACGGTGTTTCTATTGAAAGACTTCCACCTGTTCTTGGAGGAAGCGAATCCGATCGTGCTACGCAAGCTGAAGGACGTGCTGTTTGAAGCAAAAACCAAGCAGAAGCCAATTGTCATCGCCGGCTGTCGCTTGGTGTTGCCGTCGGAGCTGGAACGGGAAATCACTGTCGTGGAGTTTTCATTGCCAGGCAAAGACGTGCTCAAGCGTGTGCTGCATGGCGTCGTTGAGTCCGCCGGGTTGAAACGGCTGGATGCCGAGAACGAGGAACGCGTCATCGATGCGGCTGGTGGACTCACAACCATCGAAGCGGAAAACGCCTTCGCGTTGTCGTTTGTCCAAACACGCACCATCGATGCAGCGGTTGTTTCACGGGAGAAAGCACAAGCGGTGAAGAAGAATGGATTACTTGAGATCATCGAAACAACCGAATCCCTCGACAGCATTGGCGGGTTGGATTGCTTGAAACAGTGGCTCGTGCAGCGCAGAGGTGCGTTCTCGAAACGAGCCGTCGAATACGGACTGCCAGCACCGAAGGGTGTGCTGATTCTTGGTATTCCTGGGACCGGCAAATCGTTAACTGCGAAAGCAACTGCTACCGTGTTCGGCGTTCCGCTGTTGAAGCTGGATGTCGGACGCATCTTCGGCGGGTTGGTCGGTCAATCAGAGAGCAACCTGCGCTCAGTCATGCAGACGGCGGAAGCGATCGCCCCTTGCGTACTGTGGTTAGATGAAATCGAAAAAGGGTTCTCGGGCGCGAAAAGTTCGGGAGCGAGCGACGGCGGCACATCGGCCCGCGTGCTCGGCAGCTTCCTGAACTGGATGCAGGAGAAGCGTAGCCCCGTGTTCGTCGTGGCGACAGCTAACGATGTTTCGCAGCTTCCACCAGAAATGCTGAGGAAAGGGCGTTTCGACGAGATCTGGTTCGTTGACCTGCCTTGCCCGACTGAGCGCGAAGTAATCTGGAACATTCAGATCACGAGACATGGCCGCAATCCGAAGGATTTCGATTGCGTTCAACTGGCTAGGGCAACGGAGGGATTCACCGGGAGCGAAATAGAAAACGCCTTCGTCGATTCGCTTTACGTCGCCTTCGCCGAAAGCCAAGAACCGACGGATCTGGATATTGCGCGAGTGCTTACCGATTATGTGCCATTATCCAGGTTGATGGCTGAACAAATCGGCTCACTGCGACACTGGGTTAAAGGGCGAGCACGCCATGCGACGGCAACCAACGGTGATGCCGGTAAGCTGAGAAAGATCGCTGCTTAGAGCGGCAGAGAAATCCACCGGAAGGTGAATTTCTCTTTAGCTATCAGGGACCGGATATTAAGTTCTGCAGGTTTCCGAATGGACTTGGCTAACAGAATTAAAAAAATTGAGACCCAACTTATGAGCATTATACCGGAACGGACTTCGGCGCAGTTTCAGATCAAAATCGAGGACCTTCCATCGGAATTCACTGATGCGGCATTGAGATCCATCCGAGACTATGTGGTAGGGCTTGCTTTGGAAATTCGCCCCCCTGAAGGTGTAAAAGAGCCGGAAGTTTGTGAGTTGGTGGGGAGCGGAACGTTGATCACTTGGGATGGTAAATTTGGGATTCTAACGGCTGAACACGTTATCAGTTATCCGAAAGATAAGGAATTTGCACTCGATACAAATAATGTGAGGCAGCGACTTCGCATCCTGTTTGTAGATCATCCGAATGTATTTGGGATTGAAAGCCAGTTTCTGAAGATCCACAAATTGGCCGAGCGTGTAAGCGATGATTACGGACCCGATCTAGCAGTCATTGAACTTCCGCCTTCACCGGAACTGGATACGATAAAAGCGAAAAAGAGTTTTTGGAACCTTTCCAACAAAACTGGAGAAAAGCTTGCTGGTGCGATTGCCACTCACGGCTGCATTGGGATAGCAGGACACCCGGTTGAGGACAAAGCGCCCAAGGGAAAAATGATGGGATTCGAAGACGTCACGTTTGCTCCGGGGTTTGTCGGATTCACAGGACAAATCAACTATTTTGAGCATGAAGGGTTTGATTATCTCGAAGTAGATTCTTTGAGAACTGAAGCAAACGGTGCTCCAAAATCCTATCAAGGCGTCTCAGGAGGTTCAGTTTGGCGTATTCCGATTTTGCGAAGAACCGAAAACGGAAGGGAAGTGATTCATTTTGACCGTGTGACGTTAGCAGGCGTTCCCTTTATTGAATTCAAGGAAGAGACTGGTCGAATCCGTGTTCGCGCACACGGGCCAATATCGATTTATAAAAAATTGTTGTCGAAGTTGGTAGCCCAACCTTAGCCGCCCTTGGAGTCCAGGTAAGATCTCTTTGAGAGAAACAATACTGTTATGGATTTTGTTTTAGATATGTGATCTCCGTGCCACGCATCATTCGAGCTTCCTGAATGCCTATTTCAATAGAAAACGCGCCACCTTCAAACTTTTGGAACATATCCAACCCACGATCCAAAGTGATTTTCCAACCGGTGTCTGTCATAACACTGCGGGCGTGAAAATTCGGGCTGTGGTTATATTCCCAGGTGAAACTCACTCGTGATCCAGTGAACGCCTCAACGATATGGTTCAAGTACTCTTCTTGTTTCACGCAAGTTTCAGGGTCCGATTGAGTGACAAGATGCACTGCCACTTCATCTCCTTCGGAAACTATTTCGTGAACCATCTGCAAAAATTCCATCAAGTTGCGGGCTTGGTAGAACAACCGGACGTACGGATCGTGAATCGTGATTTTTTGTGCGCCACGCAAATGTTGCTGAAAAATTCTTCGATAACTCCAGCCACGGGCGTTTTCCGCAATCACAACATGCCCAGGCGCGGGTTCGGTTAATACCGAACTGTCCTTTGATGACGGGGGCTTTTGGTTTGGGATTGCCTGCGCTTCTGCTGGTTCGTCTTTCACTTCTTCCGGCTTCTTTGATTGCAATCGCGCAAATGTCGGATACTGCTCCTCTTCTGGAGTCAAAATCGTAAGCGTCTTTCCACTAGAGGCTCTGCGAATAACAAAATCGTGAGGCTTAAAAGTGTCGTCGATGCGCAAGATGTGTTCGCGAACCCGTCGCCGATGTTCCATTGAAAGGCGCAACAATTCCTCGCATTCATCCTCACTGCATTTGCCGTCAGGATAAATGAGTTTCATTAAGCCAGAAAACGTCTTTTCAATTCCTGTCTGGTCGCGAGTGGAAACTTCAGAAGCTATTTCAAACCGTGGCTTGTACAGGCCCGTAAAATCCTCATTGCGCAGATGCTTCAGAATTTCCGCAAGGTAATCGACAATGAATCCATAACCTGACGAAAATAATTCGCTGCGGACAACCGGTGACTCCCATCCTGGATTGTAGGCGTGCATACGATCCAGAAATGCGGGGTCGATATATTTGTCGGGCAGTTGGTCAAAGAAATGGGAGTGCTTAAGCATGTAAGCGACCGACTTCTTGGTATTCCCCATAAACACCATCGAAGCCTCTGCGCTCAATTGCTCAATGCCCCGGGAGAAGGACTTGTTAGCCATGAAATTCTTCATGATGTCCACGAGGTTCTTGTCCACGTTCTTGTCTTTGCCCGCGAACTCGTCGAAGCAAATGCAATCCCAATAGCCAACCAGACCTATTTTCCCGCTGCTGTTATTAACGAAAAGTTTGGCGACGGTGACTTCCGCTCCCGAAATAAGAATTCCATGCGGAGAAAACTCTGCGTACACATGCGACTTGCCGGTGCCTTTAGGTCCGAGTTCGATCAGGTTGTAGTTACGTTCACAGAACGGGACGAGCCGGATAAGTTGGAGCAGTTTGGCGCGACGACTAAACGCCTCGGGGTTCAAACCAACACTCTGCAAAAGCACACCCATCCATTCGTCAGAAGTGAAATGAGCCCTTGCCGCAATGAATTCTTCCACGTTTGCGCCGGAAACCTGAATCGGCTTTAGGTTGTCGATTTGCCAAGGGCTTATTTTCTGGTCCTCGGTGACTTCATACATCACATCGGTGATGCACCAAATCCCTCCGACAAGTAGCTTCGGGTGACGACGCACAAAATCATCGGAGGTCGGCACTTTGGTTAGTCCGAGATTCGTGAACTTTGCTTCGTAAAAACCGCCCTTGTCGTTTAACTCGACGGTCAGCTTATCAATAACCTTGTGCCGTCCTTTTTCTTTGATGGTCGATTTTACGAGTTCGGACTGATTCCGATGAACATAATGTTTGGCCAGGATTTTTCGGACGCTTTCCAACCCGGCCGAAAGGGCTGCTTCGTCATCAGTAGCGCAGTGTTGCCCCAACAAATACTCCAGAACATAGGTTGGAACGACGGCGTTCTGTTTCAACCCCTTCGTCAGATCTTTGCGCACGACTAGTCCGGGATAGTGTTGAAGAATTTTTTGATCCAATGCGCTCAATGGTGGCGGTGGTGTCTTGATTGGCGCTTCAGTTTCCGGCGATGGTGTTGTCAGTTCAGAATTCATCGAAGTCGCTGGTAAATGGTTTTTGTAGCTTCAAAGGAAAGCTTCGATAGAGAGCGGATTGGTTCGTGCCCGGCAACATTTCCTCTAATCGAAGCTCAACTTCCTGGTTATTGTAAGCATCCGCTGAACGGGAAAGGGTGAGCACCAAAACCGTCTCGCGCAATCTGGCTTCCATTTCTTTGGAACCGAACACTTCCGTTTTGCTTTCTGAGAGCAATGTTCCGTCTTTGGCGAACAGTCCGATACGGAGTGTTCGAGAGAGTGTTTTGTCATCGACGGATTGCTCTTGATAGAAGGCAAAAGCCGCCTGCCCAGTGGTAATTTTCGAAGGCACTCGAAGGACATCCACTTCTACGCGGGTCGTATCGCTGGAACGCGCCTTATGAATGCGAAGCGCCGGAACGACAATTTCCTGCAAAGAGACCCCTCCATGCACATACCGTTTACCGGAGCCCTGCAAAGGAAATCGCCGCAAAGAAAGAGGAAACGCCGCAGTCCAGTTCCCTTGGAGTCCCAGGTTTCCAGCGTCAAACATTTTAACGCCAGGGCTGGGTTGAATTCCTTTGCCAAAAGAGAATCGGCGGTTCCGAAACGTCCATTCCGAAGCGGGCGGCAGGCTCAACATATCGCCATCCACCACATCCTCCTGCTGGAAAAGGAAACCGTGGTCCGCCGTCAAAATCATGTTTGTCGCATTGACGGCTGCAATCCTCTTCAAAATGGCGAGCAATTCATCAAAACAGCGTTGAACCGCGTCAAAAGTCTGAACTTCGGTTTTTGATGAATCTCCTACGGCATCAATCGTGTTATGATAGATATAAACAACGTCGTGATCACGCATGAGAGCGCGTCCTTCCGTCTTTGTGTTCATTTCAGCGAATTGCTCCGCTGATAGCGCGGTAGCACGCCCCTTTGCCGCAGTCTTGAGTATTCCGAGCCTGTTGTCTGAACCCTGACTGCTTACCCCGTCAATTGACACGTTCGCTGTATCTGCATCGATAGAGCGCACACGACCGGGCAGTAACGCGGCCATCCCAAGCTGTGTGTAGGAAGGAAGAGAACTCAGAATCACATCGACTTCACATGTCCACCGGTCTTCGTTTCGGAGCCTCGCGGCAAATTCCTGCGCCGCTTCGTAGCGAAGAGCGTCTGATATAACGACAAAGACTTTCTGCCCCTTTTCAACAAACGGTTGAACGTACCTCTCGAAAAACATATTTTGCGCCGCGAACTGTTGCGAAGACCAAACCTTGCACGACCGCACGCAATCGCTCCACCGGTCCGCCAGTGGAAGTAAAAAATTATTCACGTAACTTTTCTCCACCCAGGCAGCGATCTTTTCCATCAGAGCGGTTTGCGCATACCGGCGAAAATGGGTCCAGAAACGGCGATAAGCGGTGTCGAGTTTCCACCAGCTTTGGCTGTAACGGATGATGCCGTTGTCGAAGCCATCCAGATTGAGTTCCAGTCCTTCCAGTAATCCTCTAAGCTCAATCGCGTGTTCGAGGGCGCGATAACCGTGCTCATGCGTCGGATACCAGAAAGATCGCCGCCTGCGTTGGAGCACGGAAAGAGATGTATCCCGGGAAGTATTGTTTTCAAAAGCCTGACAAAGCGTGTGGATTATTTTTTTCTCATACGCCTGGAACTCATCTGCGTCCAAGATCTCTGAAATATCTGAGAGCGAATTTAACCGTGATTGAATGTGCATCTCCCGCTCCAGACGGGATGACCAATACTTAAAGGAAGACGCATGATCTTGGCTGTCCTTCCATCGCTGCAAAAATACTTTCGCATGAGCGTGCTGCTGAATCCCGGTTTCCAGCGGCGTTGCCGCTCGAAATAAAGTCACGACAAAATCCACCAGCGAAGGCTCGTTCGGTTTGTAGCCGAACAGCGCCGAAACATTTTTCCAAAAATGACCGACCAGATTGGCGGATCCGAATACTTCTGTTACCGGATCAAACAGGGAATCTTTCTTGGCCGATTCAGCCAGGAAACTCAAGAGCATCAGGTCAACGTCTGCCGGTGTGCCTGCGAGCACTGCCATCATTTTTAATCGGATTGACTCAGCGTCATCTTCTTTCGCAGATAATTCTCTAAATGCCTCGACACGCTTAGTCGCGTTGAAGAAGGCCAGATGTTGTTCAACTACGTGTTGGAAATCGTAGGAAAGACCAGCTTCCTGCAATGCGAGTGAAGCACGGTCAGCTTTGTATTCGTGTCCTTGCAGCAGCAGATCGAGAAGCCAATTGTCCGCGTCGGCAGGACGGGGAGCCGGAAAAAACAAAAGGAAACGAGCATTTGGATCAGCATGCCGAAGAATTCTGACTTTAGTGCCAAACTCCGTACCTTCAACGCAGATTTTTTCGACGCCAGCCAAACTGAATGCCTCAAATTCCTTCTCCCATTCTTTCGCTCCGTCGTACCAAAAAACGAGCCTATGCCGGGAAAGAACCTGAGTCAGGCTGTCGTGAATGCGTTTCATGGATTAAGTCATTGAAGAAGCTCTGCGAGTTTCTTCGTCAACAAAGCGTCTCTCGCTTTGGCAAATGCAGGGAAATCTCGAAGTGTCAGCTTGGCATCAAGGGGTATCAAGCAACGGTCAAGGAACGAGCCCCGTTCCTTGCGACTTATCTCGGCTTTCACCCATTCCTCCAACGTTTTGTCCTTCTTGGATTTGTTCTCGTTGGAATCGAGCATTTGTAAATTCACGATGCTGTTGTTCCATTCCGGAGATAGGAATACAGATTCGTCTTCAGCCGAAAGACCAAGTGCTGCGACGGCCTTCTTCGTGAATCCCGAAATAGGATGCAGATGATCAAGATGGAAATCGTTATTCCGGTAGTCGAGTTGAGGATTCAATAAAGCCAGAATACAAAATGCATAACGGTCATCTTTTTGTGTTCCGAGGAGTTCCTGAATAAACTCCAACCCAACGCTGAGGTCGCGTTTTATCTGTTTCGCGATGTCCTCGACGGGAAACAATTCTACACCCGGGTTGATCTTGGTATTGGATGAAACATCTGGTGTAAACGCTTTGCGAATTTGCGCTAAAACTGCATCGGACTGAGCGCCAAAGACCCTTTTTAGTGTCATGACGTGAACCCACTTCGCTATCACTTCTCGATCTTTCTTAAAACGAACGGCAGTCCCGAACGTGGTGTAGATGTCACGATGGTAAAGATAGTAGATGATGGGGATAACCGCGTTTTTGGATGTCAGGGTGAAATCGTTGTAACCGAAGGAGCGAATCAACTCGAAAGCAGCCAAAATCGCATCCCGAATTTTCTCCCAATCCTGCTCAAAATTGTGGGCGTTCTCCGCCGAGAAATTGGTAACCTTGAAACGAATATCGGTGCTGTAGAGATACAAATAGGTCTTGAAGATGAAGTCTTTGCTGATCGTAAATCCCGTCGCCTGGATCTGATCAACGAGGTGGTGGATTTCCTTTCGGGCATCCTTCACTCGCCAGTTGGCTATTGCGATGGACATAATCAAATCAGAAAAATTCAACGGCTCGCCGCCGCTGTTAATCCGAATGAAAATGTTTAGCGCCTTGTGGAGATCCTGTTCCTTTTCCAGAAAGTAATTGATGATCGGTGACGTAAAGACGACCTCATGTAACTGGCCTAAGATGTCACTGGCGAAATCTCCCAGGTTCGATTCACGAACGTAACGGTTGAAGACCGAAACGTTCTTCAGGTCGTTAATTTTCCCAACTCGAAACCATTTCTCGTCATAGATGTCGGACTGCTTTGTCTCACTGTCTTTGAGAAAGCGGAAATCATAGATGCGATCATCTTCTTCGTCTTCGAGCTTATTCTGAATGTTGAGGTAGAGCCTTCGCGTCGGACAATTTCTCTCGTCATTAGCGTCCTTCCGCCCGTAGGGCTCCCTCCATGCGTAGCTTCCTCTGAGACCAATGTTCAAAGAGGTTAGCCTTTGCTGACCATCAAGGACGGCTGTGAATCCTGAAATACCTTCTACATTTGCCTCTTCGTTGTGGGTCTTGAATCGCTCTCGGTAATGCCGAAGGAATTCGTAAAACCGATACCCCGAGACAGATGCTCCCTCCACGTTCCAGAAAAGGAAGGAACTCACCGGATACCCGCGCATCAGAGAATCGAAAAGCCATTCGATCTTTGATGGAGGCCAGACAAACTCTCGCTGAATCGCCGGGAGCAAATAACGGCGTTGCTCAATATGGCTCAGAGCTTCGGCGATAGTGATCGGCCTTTCGAATGACATTCTATTCCTCCTCCTTGTCAGCCAGACCAGCGATAGGCACGAGAGCTTTGCCGAGTTTGAGATAGTTGACTTTTACGCCGTCATCCAGATCAAGTTCGACACGTTGTTGCGCGAGCGGCAGGAGGATTTCACGCTCATATTCTTCGCAATCGCGCTGGGATTTTTTGAGTTTGTCGATTTCCTTTCGTGCTGCCGTTTTGTCGCGGGCGGAAACGGATTCGCTTTCCAAGGCGTGTTCAAGATGCTCAATGCGCGAACGGAGTTTGTGCAGGAATTCGCGCAGGTATCGGTTCAAGACCGTGTTCGCCGTGTCTTTCGTGTAGCGATGCAGATAGACCAGCGCGTTGAAGCTTTTCTTCGGACTGGAAAACATCCAGTAGATGGGACGCTTCTTGTAGGTTTGCAAATGGTCTTTGTAAAAGTCGGTGAGGAAGTATTTGCGCAAATCCCGGCCCAGTGATTCTTCAATGAAGCGTAGGTTTTCTTCCAATGTGGCATCGCCGAAAGTGGCGCGGAGAAATTCGCGGGTGCGGGCAACGATGTCGTCCTCAAACCACTCGCTGTCGAGGATGGGAATGATTCCGTCTTCATCGGGGGCAAACGTGAGCGCGTCGAGAGGCTTTTGCAGTTTCGCCAGGAACTCGGGCAAAGAATCTCCCGCATTTGCCAGAATCAAACCGGGGTGATCCAAGGAATATCGTCCCATGATGCAGCCGGTGACGTAGGAGAGAAACGCGGCGGTATCTTTGCGGACATCGGCGCGGGCGAGAGTGATTTGGTCCTCGGGCACTTCGGGCGCGAGTTCGTCCTGCAAGCCGTAAGCGGCAATGAATAGCCGGTTGTTCTCCGTTTCCAGTTCCTGCATTCGGCGAACGGCATAATCGCAATGCGTTTTCCAATTCTGCCAACTTGAAGCCAGCGTTGCGCCCTTCAGTTCTGAACGGAGCAAAGGCAAGTCGCGGAAGTCCCATGATGTTTCGAAATTGTCCCAATCAGCGCGAGCAATTGAGACTGCGGAACTCACACAAACTTTGATTTTTTCCCGATCCGACTTCGATGGTATCGGCAGTTCTCGTACAGTACCTACGAGGAAATGAAGTGCCGGATTGAGTATCGACATCAAGAGCGAGGCCGGAGCAGAGTTTAATAATCCTAAAAAATAAAAGGGTTCTGCGGCAAAAAGCGTTGGCCCTTCCACGTTAGAGATCGCGCCAACTGGTGAATATCTGGCACTGAAAAAACTAGCAGTTGAATGGGACCATGCGACTCCCTCTCGGAAAAAAAAGCCGCGATCCTTAATAACATAGTCGATGTTACCCTTTAGATAAGGATAGCGGCTATCGACATACTCTTTGATTTCCTTTCCATCATCCTTCCAGTTAACAATGAGTTCTCGATTGCCATACCACTTTCTGACAGCCCCTCCTTTGTTATGAGGAAACCACTTCCGACCGGATCGAACCGCAGCAGCATTGCTGTCGCACTCAAGAGCTAACTGGGAAAGATGCACTTCATGCCACACCCGTAAGAAACGCTCATTATCGCTGGTTTGCAGTCCTACCTGTGGATCCGCCGAATCCTTGAGACGGCCCGAATCGGTGAATAGCGCTTTAACTTGAGCGCTCGCCCAGTAGGCAATTGGCGCTCCAGGTATCGATAAAAGATCAACAAGCGAGCGCCTATACTCCTGATGAACCTGGTTATCAAAAAAATTGCGCTCTATCTCTTGAATATATTGTACTTCACCTTCTCTTCGGAAAAGTCTTCTGAAGACGGTTTTAGTCCTACCTGGTGCCCGGCTAGAAATTACAAATGCACACGAACCAAAATCTGAGCCGAAGACTCCTCGGCCATTGTCCAACAGCGAAATAAAAGTTGTCTCCCGCAAAAGTCGCAGCCGAAATTTCTCGAAAGAGCCCAAAAACATCCAATTCGGTATAGTGATAGCGGCAACGTAACCCTGGCGATGAAGTAACTGGAGCGATTGCTGTACAAACGCTCCAAACGTGTCCTGTTTTCCTTCGACAAAGTGTTTTTTCAGATGGGCCTTTAGTATCGGATTCATTGTCGCGCTTCCCATGTATGGTGGATTGGTAACAACGACGTGATACCTCCGGGTGAGCGCTTCCGCTTGTTCGAGAACCCGCAAGACTTTCTGATGCGTCCCGTGTAGGAAAAGCTGGCCGCCCTGGTCTTTTGCCTCAATCGCACGGCGGGCAAAAACAATCGCTCCTTCATCAAGACACGGCTGAATGAGCGAGCCAAAGGTCGTGGCCGCTTCAAACTGATTTAGCAGCTTGAGCATCGGCTGATTGAAGAGATCGCCCAAGCCGAACGCTTGGCTGTAATCGCGCAACTCTCGTTCCTCAAAACGCACATTCTCCAACGCGGTGATTTGGGGTTTCACCAGTTTATCCGCTTGAAAAAACCGGCGAGATTTTCCTCGCGCTTTGAATACCAGCGCCAATTCCGCAAGCTGGGCCGCTCGAGGGCAGATTTCCACGCCATGTAAATTGTTTTCTAAAACCAGGCCGGGAATGTCGGCAGGCGCATAACCTTCCTCTTCGTATATGAGAGCCAGCAGATCGAACGCATAGGTTAGCATGTGCCCGCTGCCGGAAGCGGGATCAAGCAACCTGATTTCCTCCGGCTTATTGATCTTCAGGAAGTCCGTTTCCTGATCGCCTTCGATGTAATAAGGCATCTGCTCGCGCAGTTTCGAATTGGGTCGATTGAGCAGCCAAAGACGGCCCAGCGAGTTCTCGACCAGATAACGCACGATCCAATGAGGAGTGAAAAGTTGCGTGACGGCTGGAATATCTTCCGTCGGCACCGCGCTCTTGCGAGCCATCACCTGGTCCTTCTTCTCCGAAATATAAAATTGATAAAGCCAGCCCAGGATTTCGACGTTGGCACGTTCCTGATCACCACAATCCTCGTCCGCAATTTCACTGCGGAAGCCATGCGCCACGGAATGTTCGGTCAACAAATCATCCGGCAGCAACAGTTCCGTCTCGTCATTCAACGGCTCGAAAAGAAACGGCATCAATTTGTGATAAAACCGGCACGCCGCGAGTACGAGATGCCGATACACTTCGCCTTGAGGATCAGCGGATGGAATCCGGCCATCCAAGAGATCATTGAGACGCGACGGATTGGTGAACGCAGTTAGTTCGGGCGGAAGCGCACCATCGCGTGTCGCACGAAGAATCTCCGGTTGAGTTTCGCCAGGAGTCGCTGGAGTCAGGACACGAGTCCGAAAGGGATGCCAGCCACGCGCATCCAGAAATCGCAGCGCCGCAAACCGGTTGAACCAGGTATAGGCGACCCGGTCAATCAAACCGACGCGATTGGATTGGGCTTCGAGACACAATGCTTTGACCTGTGGTGCCAAAGCCCGTAAATCGGGCGTATCGCCTGTTAAAACAAAATCGAGCTTTCGTCCGACAGCTTCAATGAGTTGTTTTCGGACGGCTGGCGCAAAATTTTTCAGGGAGGAAAGATTCATGTTCAGAGGCTGATCCGATTCCCTTTCTTGATTTCCGCCACAGCGGCCTTTCGGAGCGCATCGAGCCATTTATCTACGTCAGCTTCGGAAGCGACATAAGCCAACCCGCAATCAACCTTCAGATTCGTCATGGGAACAAAGCGAGCTTCCTCGGTTGCTTTCGCCGCACCGGACTTCGGCGATTCTTTGATTTCAGGAGTTGCCAGCCGATTAGCCAAGGCGAGTTGCGAAGGATAATCTTCGGAGACATAGCGGTTCAGCCGGTCGCGAATGGCACTGATGAACCGGGCCGATTGCACCGACTCACGAGCGTCTCCGGTTTTCTGGAGCATTTGCTTTTTTTGCGGATCGGTCAGGCGTTCGAATTCAGGCAACAATTTCAATTTTGCTTCCTGTTCGCTCAACGTAGCCAACGCTCGGTCCCGTTCCTGAACGAGCTTCGCATCAATAATATCGCGGACACGATTTACCGCATTTTTCGCATTGGGAATCACTGAGCCACAAAATGGGGTTTCAGCCCCCGCCAGAAGACGCAAAGGATCAAGTTCTTCCTGCGGAACTTCGGAGAAATTCGCCTGTTCCTCACGCAGAAATGCGGTTGCTTCATCGTAAGCCTTGCGTTGAGGGCCGTGCATGAATGTTTTGAGCGGATCGAGAAGATCTTCCTTGGCATCGAGCAGTTCGCCTTGGAATTCGGCGACGTGATTCAGGAGGTAGGAATAATCTTTGTCTGCAAGCTCCTTGATGCGCTGCATGAGTGATTCCAGCTTCTTCAAGAACGGATAACGGGAGCTTTGATCCACCAGCAATTGCAGGTCTTCAAACTCGCCGAGGAGAGCTTCAGATGTGACTTGTCCCACGGAGCGGGCATCGCTCGCTTCATTCACGCGATCAAAGAACTCCTGATGAAACCGCTTCAGGGCCGCAACTTTGGCCGGCTCAAATTGCTCCTGAAGCCGGACGCGAACGCCCCCATGTTGCCGCGCATTCTTGAGGGCTTCCAAAGCCGTTCTCGCATCGAGTAAATCCGTGCTTCGCAGTTCGACTTTGCCCATGCGGAACAGACGAGCAATCAGTGTTAAAACAGCCGTCGGATACCATCCGTAAGGCCGACGATTGAACTGCCGAATAATTTCTTCGACGGAGACTCTTTCACCATTGTTCTGATTTCTCGTCACGTAGGTCAAAATTTCCTGTTCCGCCTCTGAAACTGTGACGCCCGAACCGGAAAAAAGATCGCTCGAATCAAGGAGGGTCTTTGACAGCGTGGTCTCATCATACTGGCCCTTGAGCATCTTCAAGCTGGGATAGGCGAAACGAATCAGTTCCTGAGCAGCCTTGGCGTAACGATTTCGGGCTTCACCTTCGGGAACTGAATCCAATCGCGATGCGTTCAAATAGAGAGGTGCTTTACCCAAAAGTTCAGAGCATCGCGTTCGCAATTCAGTTCGACGACGGCTGTTTTGCTGACCCCGTTCCTGCAAAATGGAACGACGTGCTTCATCCAGGCCCGCACCGGTATTCTGCTGAATGTACTTTTGGGTTTTCAGAAACAGCCGTGCATCGTCCAGCATTCGCAGATCAGCCGGAAGCACGGCGAGGAGTTCCGCCTTGCCAGTATTTTGGGCAGCGAGTGTCGCGAGGTTGCTGTGATTGGGATGATCCGGGGTGATGACATTGATACTGATTTCCGAATCTCTCCCCACAAGCTGATCGTCCAGCCGGCGAGCGTAAACGTAATCTTGGGAATTGTTTTCAAAACGAATTTTCGGATCACGCAGGACATCGCCAAACAAAACGTCACCAAGAAGTTTGGTCAGGAGCGAATCATCAACCTCGGTATTCTTGATTTCAACTTCGATGTCCTTCTCAGTGTCGGTAAGGAATTCGTAAGCTTCACCGTTGCGTTGCAGATACGATTGATTCTCTAAAAGGTTCAAAGCCTCCTTCACTGACTTTTCGTGGGCCGCAATGTCGAGGTCGGCTTTTTCGATAAGAAGGATGGCGATGTTTCGCGGTGTGGCTTTGAATTCCCGCACCCATTTGAGGAGGAACAAGGCTTTCAGAATTCGCACAGCCACGATGTTGTCGAGTTGACGTTCAGCTTGCCTGATTGAAGTCTGGAAATCGCCACGGATTGAGGCGGAGATTCCATCAAACATTAAATCGAACGTGGCAAGGCGACCGACATTTTCGTTTCGCAGCTTTTTGGCGACTTCTTGGAAAACAGCCAGCATGGACCGTTCACCAACGGCTGTATGTTTACCAGTGAAAGCATCGTGCTGCGAAAGCCGTTCGATGCAGCGTTGAAACAAATCGAACTGATAAAGGCAGAACGGATAGAACTCGCAGAACTGGTCGCTGCCTCGCCAACCTTTGTATTCCACGGAGCCATCGCTGAAACGATACAGCGTTTGGAGATTTTCTTTTTCGGCATCGTAGATCGACACCAATGATTTCGGCTCTGCTTCCTTTTTTGCCAAAAGACGTTTTTGGATGACTTCGCGAACATCCGCGCTCGTCAAGGTAAGGCGTGTTTTGAAACGGGCTGCGATTTTAGTAAAATCCTGGCCTTGTTCGACCTTGAGATCTCCCAAGACGCGCTGCAAATCACCCTGCGACGTGACAAACACCCAGGCGCGGCCGTTGCAAACAGTCGCGAGAGTTTCGGCGACCGTCTGCAAATTAAGCATCAGCTTCGAGTCCTGACCGATAAACTGGCCCACTTCATCGACAAAGAAGTTCAGTCTGAAGCCGGGGGACTGCTTTTCGATAAACGCTTTGACGCGCTGGGCGAAGGACTGGATGGAAACCTTGTAGGTTTCTCGTTTTCGGTCAAAGAGGCGGAGGCATTCATCCAACGGCTTTCCAGAATGTTCGGAAAAAGCTTTGGCAAAAGTGTCATTTTCCAGCGATTCAATGACAGGCAAATCTTTCTCCCACGAGCGTCCGCTGATTCGGGCGTAAGTTTTTTTGAAAGACTCCAATTCGCCACGGGAATCCAGGTCGCTCTCAAATTCCGCGATGTGGCCCTGCTTGGCGTAGTAGCCTTGCAACTCGTTCAGAACCTTGACGAAGACCTCCAAAATCGGAGCAGAATGATCACCACCGATCGCATCTGCCTTCTGGTCGATATTGAAAAGCAAACTTGTGGAAGGAATCGCAGCGGCTCGTCGCAACTCTCCCTGAACAACCTCATCTTCGATTTTCGGAAGTAGGACATCCGAAGCCATTTTACCATTGGGGAGAGCACGGCTATCCAGCAATAGCGAGAGAATCTTCAACAGATGTGATTTGCCCGATCCAAAAAAGCCGGAAATCCAAACGCCGTTGGCATTGGTTTCATTCAGATAACGTTCTGCGAATTGTTCGAGCCCTTTGCTGATTTCGGAAGTGATTACGTATTCCTCTACTTCCGTCGAAAGGTAGCGGTCGTCATCTGCCTTGATAACGCCCTCAATGGGGCGCTCGACAGGTTTGATAAATAGTTCGTGGATTTTCATGTTGTTCAGAGACGATAGTGATCGACGTTAAACGCTCGGTAGTAACGTTGATCCGGCAGACAACCGAACAAACGCAGTCGTGAACCCAAGCCCTCTTGGAAAGTGTATTCTCCGGGAAAAAACATGACTACCGGATGCGGCATCATCGCGGGTTGCAGCGATTCAAGAATGGTGTGGGTTCGCAGGAATGGATATACGTGTCCGACACCTGTAATTAACGAGAGTTTGATTTCCGGGCCGCTGATTAGACGAACCAGACGCGGAATTAGAGTAGCTTTCGGATCGGCCACGTTGTTCAGCATTTCAAGCATTTTGCGTTTGCCAAGGGAGGCTTCCTTCTCAATTGCTTTGTCGAGGCGACCGGCTTCCGACAGAATATCCAAAACCAACTCAAAAAGATCAGCCCGGGCCACCGAAACGCCGGCGTTTTGAAGTCGGGCGAGCAACGCCTTTACCGTTTGGTTCATCTTGTCCTCGTCTTGAGGCTGATACGTCTTGATGAAAATGGGCACTTCATTTGCCAACCCTTTCATACAGAGAAAATCTGGATGACTGAGTAGACGAAAAAGTTGGTCTGCTGACGCGCTCATTTCACACTCGCTTTCGAGATTTCTTCGTCCGTCCAAAGAAATGCCGCCATGAGTTGTGGTTCGTCGGTCATAACGCATCCGAGCACGCCGGCGGGGACGGATGGTCGTTGAATCCGGTATTCCTTATTCTGTTCTTGAACAAGTCCCGCCTCCTGCAACATCAAAAACAAAACCGTTCGGATCTTCGTTTGCGTCGTTTTTGAAAAACCTTCGAGGTCGGGATGCGCGAGAATCTGACTCGCAACGAAACTTTCATAATCGGAGGGCCGAAGTATAGGGTCGAAATGTGCCAGTTTTTCGCGGAGAACGTTTTCCACGAATTCCCAAATAAATGCTGAGTGTTTGACTGCGGCGATCCATGATATTGCGAGCCGCTCGTCTTTCGTGCCATCACTCAACAAGCGAAGTTGCTCGTGGGTGAGGCATTGCAGGCGCTGACGGAATTCTCGCTCGATTCTTTTCAGCGAACCTGCGCTTCGGCATTGAATGGCATTCGTTCTCAAAATCTCACCCTTCGCGGTGTCCCAACTGCCATGTTCCAAATACTTCTCCGCCACCACCCGCGCAATTTCAGGGCGTAGAGACGCGGCGGTGAAGCTAAAGCTGTAAAAACCTGAAATTGACGAAGCACTACGCATGCTTCCCTTTCATTGAATCGATGCTCGTGGCGGTGGGAATTGGCGCAGGCTTATGGAAATCCGCGAGGCTTACGCCGCGATAAGTTCTATCGCGTTCTGTGAGCCCTGATCGAGGTGCTTTGCATGATACGCTAATTTTTTGCACGCTTAGACTTGCCCCAGCGACGGTAATGAAAAACGGATGGCGTCGGAAGATTTTTCTGTGCTTTGTTCGTTAGGCTGCTGGAGGGATTAGCTTGATTTTTCAAACAGCTTTTTGCCAATACCCTTCGGGCTTTCATGATTTGTAAACGGAGAAAAGCGGTAATAGCCCTCCTTGTCGTGGAGGCTCACCCACAGACCTGCCGGGAAATCGGCCTGGCCCACGATCACCATCACAAATGATTTGAGTTGATGACGGGACTTGCTGAAGCAGTCCTGCATACTCTTCAAATCGGTGCCAGACGGCGAAGGGATTGGTTCAGGATGAGTATGCCAGTCGCCAACGAAATGAAGGCGCTCCTTAAACAGCTTTTGGATCTCGGCGTTTTGCCGTTGCTGATTCGGGATGAACCAAAACCGTCCGCGTTTGTCTTCGTTTGCCGGCCCTGTCGCAACTCGAATACAAACGCGGCCAGGTGAAAACTCCGCAAAGAGTTGTCCGCCCACCTCAGGAGCGTTTACTGAAGCCTGTCTGTGCTTGTTAAAATGCAGGAGCACGTCAGAACAGACGAAAAGTTCCTGCCCGGCTTTCTCACCGCGAAAAGACAGCGATTCAAATTTGGCATTTCGGCTCATCAGTCCTTACAAAGTGGACAGCGTGGCTCGCGTTGCCAAGGCTGGCAGAAAAATCGTTTACCCAGGTCCGTTGGTGTCATTCTATTTTTCCATGTTGTACAAAGCGCTCCATTAAGGCTTGAGAGACGGGAAAGGTCACCAATCCAAGTACGCCATTCAGGGCGTTCGGTTTTCTGATTGAGAACATCAAGAGCGAGTTCGGCGATGATCGCTTTGGTGGAAATGACATCGGTAACACCATACGGTTGATAAAAATCGCTGCATCCAGCCGCATGTATCAGAGTTTCGTCTGGCTTCTGCCATTCGACGACCTGCCCTTGAAACGACCCATGCTCTGTCATCCCGCACGCGAGACACCCGCCTTGGTCGTTTACCAATAACGCGTGTCCTGCTATGCCGTAGGCTTCCGTCCATCCAAAAACAATTGGCGGAAACGTAGGCCACTGACGAGACGCCACATTAAGGGCACAATCGCTGGCCCAATCGCCCGTGGTCGAGATGACAAGATCGAGTCGGTCAAAAACTCCGGGTGTCTCACGCAGAATAAACTCGATGTCACGACCACCACTCGTTTCGACGGAAAGACCCGGCAATTGCTTTTGCATAAATGCCGCGAGCGCGTCGCTTTTCCTCTGGTGGACAGAATCGACGCCCAAGAGGTGTCGCCCAACGTTATCAAGGGAAAGCAATTGATTGTCGGCGAGGTAAAAGCCACCAACTCCACTTTTCGCGAGAAGGAAAGCAATGTCAGCCCCCAATGAACCGCAGCCAAAGATTCCGACACGTTTTTCGGCTAAGGCAGCAGAAAGCCCGTTTCCACCACGCGCATGGATCCACTCGCTATCTCCGCGAAACGCATTGGCCCCCATCGCGGGCATTGAGCCGAAATAGCGGTTCAAGAGAACATCAGGAGGAAGCTTACCGTGACGGAAACCATCGTTCCTACAATCGCGAGAATTCTCGCTTACGATGTTGGAAATCTTTGGCTCTTTCAGCACGAGGCCGGCCAATACCGGTCCGGCACTCGTCCGAAATCCAAACATGACGGCCAATGTTCGAGATTCCTGGGGAATAATCTGCAAAAGTAGCTGGTCGATATTGGCGTTCGATTCTTGCGCTAATCGTCGAAAAGCTCCGCTTGTCCCTGGATACTCTTGCGGGTAAAGCGGCTTTTCCAACCAAACAAATACAGATGGGCGAATTTCCATTCCTTTTGGTGAAACTCCGCCATTGAGATTTTTTACCCATTGTCGGCACTGCTCAGGGGTTTCCGCGAACAATGTGAAGTTGTTTCCCGACCAATAATAAACAAGCCGTGTTTCCTCCCTCGGCGTCAGGACCGACCAAAATGGAGTCGCTCTTTCAACCAGATGCCCCGGCCAATAGCTCTGAAATTCAGTAATGAAATCCTCTCGGTTTTTGCCCGCAACGGAATCCGCAAGCAACTGACCGGCCTGATCAAGAAGGTACTTCACAGTCCCTGTCGGGCGGGCGGGAGAAAAAGAAGCTGGTCCGGGAGCCAGGCAAAGCTTCCCCGTTTTCTCTACATGCGGAAATTCGAGGTGATACGACGTTTCCTTTAGAAAAATTTCCGGCGGATGAAATGGAAAATCGCGACCAATCAAAATACGGACAGCGAATTTCTGGGCATTCACGGACAAATCGGCGAACCAACCCGCGAGTCTGTTACCTTCGCGAGCCAGTTCACCGTCGTTCATCCGTCGGGCAGCATAGTGCGAAACCAAAAATTCGTTAATCTGTTCGATTTGCGCGTCACGTACTCGCCGAACAAGTTTAGACCGTTCAGCCAAATCGACCTCCTCCGGCCTTTTGAACTGGTGCCGTCGGTTCTTCGTTGGCAATCACCAACGAATTCTTCGAACTGTTTTCTTCAATAAGGTCATCGAAATAATCGGTATCGAAGACCTTCCGCCATGCTTTGAGTGCCTGCTTTTTAGAGTCGGTGGTTTCAAGGACTTTCAATTCGTTAATTGCCCATGCCAACCGCTCGCGCAATTCCTTCATGCAAGCATCTTCAGTTGTCTTAGTGAGCGTCTCCGATAGAACTGGATGTTGAACAACTAACGAGCCATCGAGTCGTGATTTGATCGCCTTGATAAGGCTGTAGAAGGCTCGGTCGTCGCGCTCGTCAAATGTCCAGTAGCGCTCATCCGTAAGCACTGTGAGAATGAAACCGCTCGGCATGTTCCAACTCGCCCGACTGATGCAGAATTTTTTGAGGAGCCGAATCATGCGCCGCATTTGGTGTTGGCCTTCCTTTTCCTGCGAGGAATGTTTGGCTTTCAATTGCTTTTGAAACCATTCTGTCACTGCTTCCGGATTGGACTTTTTCCAATCGCCGCTCGCAATTTCGTAAAGCGTACTTTTGGAGTCCGGGTTCTCCATCCGATATACAGGAACATCGACGTGATGGCCCTCGTTGTAATAGACACGGACGCAATTCTCTCGAACCTCCGGCTTCGTTTTGAAGGCTTCGTCGTAAAGCGCATCGCAGACCATTTTGCGAGCATCGAGCGCCGTCTTGTCGGCTCCTTGCTTTCCTTTGAGCGATTCCTTTGTGAAGACAACACCGTCATCAATGTCGTAATCGTTTTTGGGGTGCTGAACGGTTGTGCGCATGGCGTATGAGCCTTGAAGAACGAAACGGTTGGGCGCCGGCTCCTCCGCGTCCTTCAACCCTTCCTTTAGCCGCCGTTCATTTGCCTCGGCTTGGTCTGAAAGTTTTTTCCGAATATCCTCCGATAGCTTGACGCGATCGTCGTGGAATTTTCTGACTTCTTTACTGCAATCAATCATAACGATTTCCTTTCTGGTGTTTGTAATGGGGGCATATTCTGAAAAACTCCTGAGATGATACGTCCGTCCTCATTGCTATCCTTTTCCTGGCAGAGCCGGTACGCCTCAATAGCATCGTCAGCACCGAAGCTTGAAAAAGCGAGAAGCGCATCTTCACTGGCGAGATCCATCTGAAGAAACTTTAAGTGTGCCTCGGAACGACGGGCTTCAGGAAAACGGATGATTTTGATCTCACGACCATTTTGGGATAAACATTTCGCGAGAAAATGCGCGGCGAAGTCTGCGCTCGACGCCTGCGCGTTCATCGCAAGTGTTAATGCCTTCGCTCCAGCCTTCCATTTCAATAGCCCCCGTCGAAGATCTTTTGATTTTAATACGTTTCCTTCCGGGGCGGAACAGGTTCCTACCGAAAGAATATGAATAGGTTGATCTTTCTCCGCTACCAACATAGCCTCTATCAATCCAATTAGAACCGGATTATTTGCCGCAAGCCCGCCGTCCGCATACGTTTCGATCACTAAAGGATCTTGAGGTGAAGCAATGCCAGCCAGGGGCAAAAAGATCGGCGCTGCGCTTGTAGCGAGACAAATATCGACAAGCTTGTACTGATTATCCAAATCCTTTTTCGGCAGATGAGGCGTCTTGAAAACACGAAACTTTTCGTCAAGGAGTTTGACCGAGGTCAGGCACAATCCAATTTTTCGACGGTCATAGAGGCGAGCCACCGTTTCATTTCCGAAAAGTTCGTCCAACTTTTCTTTCAACGGAGCCGCTGAGTTAGCTGGTTTGAAGAAACTACCCAAGCTCCACCACAAAAACGGGAGCAGCCTTTGCGGTTGGGGCCGCATAAAAATCTTTGGCCCGACCTTTCGGTACATCTCGATGATGTCATTTATTGAAAGGCCATAAGCCAAGGCGGTCGCTAGAATTCCACCGGTGCTGGTTCCGACAATGAGGTCAAAACCTTTTCCGATGTCTAATTCGACAGTTTTGTTCTGCTCGACAAATCGACCAGCCAATCGTTGCAGAAGAGTCGCCGTATAAAGGCCACGCATTCCACCACCATCGAGCGACAGCACTACAAAAGGTTTTCGGTTCTTGGTCTGACAATCTTTCTCCATACATTGATCATTGATATGCTCCGAATCTCGGTTTCAACGAACGAGATGAACCTAGAAGAAAATTCCCTCGCTCGTAAACGCATGAAATCGTAAGGTCCATGACTAAATAATCATGTTCGAAAATCTATTCGACCGGCAGGGGCTATCCCTTGATCGATTACGGACGTTTTGCGAAATCGCTCAATCCCGTGGAATTACCCGTGCCGCCAAGGGGAACACAGTCCGCCAATCCCAATTCAGTCGACAACTGAAAGAGTTGGAAAACTATTTCGGTGCGGAATTGTTCGTTAGAAAACGCAATACATTTCGACTGACACCTGCCGGCGAAAAATTGCTCCGTGTCGCAAACGAGTTCTTTGCGTCCCTCGTCACGGCAAACAACGAAATACAAAACCTTCCTCAAACAATTTCCTTTGGAGCAGGAGAAAGTATTTTCAACTGGCTGCTTTTCCCGCGTTTCTCGAACCTGCATCAATTGTTCCCAAATTTTTGCTTTCAGTTCCGGAACCTGCAATCCAATGAAATCATTCGCGAGATACAAGAATCTGAACTCGATTTTGGGATAGTTCGGGAAGACGCCTGTCCGCGGACGCTCGAAAAAAGGAAGCTTGGCTCAATCAGTTATTGCCTGTTCATGCCCAAGCAGATTAAGGCACCCAGAGGATCGCTCCCACAAAATACGGTTCTAAAAAATCTCCCGCTCGCGACACTCGAAGGGGATGGCCAGTTTAAGACCATTCTATTTGAGTCGGCAGAGAAGCACGCCATATCGCTCAACATCAAAGTCGTGTGCAGTTCATTCCCACTAATGACGGAAATTCTGAAGCACGGACATGTAGCCGCAATCCTGCCAAGCATCGCTGAAAGCGAACTCCCAAAAAGTCAATTCGAACGGATAGACCTTCCCATGTTGAAACAAATGCAGCGACAATACGTTTTATGCTACCGAGCAAGAACACTTGAGCGCCGAGATTGCTTGCAGCGTGCCTTGGCAGCACTCGTTAAACATCTCCAAATTGGAGGAACTTGTTGAGCGAGGCAGAGCTCTGCCGTGACGCAATGCGACACCGAAAAAGTCCCGTAGCAGTGGAGTTTACGAGGACCTCAAATTACGCCTCGACAATGCGATAAAGCCGACACTCCTTGTCCGTGGTCATCAGCCGGTAGATTCCTCCAGAAAGTTCGACAACTACACGCAATGTTTTGACAGCCGCTGGTCCGGTTTTACTACGTCGCACCGTAGGAGCGTTCTCGTCAACTATTGCAAATTCAATTCGACGATCATGGAAATCACGCGCTCTTACCCGGGAAAGCTCAAACACGTCAATTTCGGCAGTTGGGTTCACCGAACTCAGAAATGTCCGCGTCAAAGCCGCGATTTGCTTTCGCAGTTCCTGCTCAGCCAATTTGCTGGACTGAGCGTACTGCACTTTGATGACTTTCGGCGGACTGGCCCAAAGCTTCTCCATAACGCCAAAAAGCCCTTTCAAAGATGCCAAAGCGTCTTGGTCGGCCGTAATGTACGGATCACTGATTATTATCCGCTCGATTTTGGTTCCTTTTAAGAAACTGAAATCCTGATCGAGTTTTCTAGAGGATCCAGGAGTGTACTCCCGTCGATAAAACGCGGCAGGCGGCTGGATTTTTTGGGCAGGAATCAATTCGCTTGTCGCTTTGATGGCCTCCAAGACGCTAGTCCCCGGTGCTTTGCCGAGAAAAACATGCTCGCCCAATAGCTTGTGTAGAACTGCAGCCGGAGCACCAGCATCGTAAAGACATACACAACCGTCTTTGCTCTCCGCGATCATTCTCAAGCGCGATGGCAAACTCTGTTGGTTTTTAATCCGGTGGAAGACGAGGCGGCCTTCCTTGCAGTAAGGCGAAAACCATTCCGTTGCAAACGCTGCTTTGGGCAAGTGAGAATCGCCAAAATCGGGAAAGACCGAGCAATAAATTGACACCGTCTTTTTATCAACGAGCCATTTGTGAATTCTTTCCCATTCTGGAAAAAAATGTTCCAATCCAGAGGTGTTGTCATCGCTCCACAGCGGACCGACAAATTCTCCAAGGCTTGGAGCAAGAATGTGAATCGCACGGGCTTTGTCGAGCGCTGCGAACGCGCCGGACTTCGAGATTCCCTCCAAACTCAAGCCAGCGTTCCAATCTTTGACGGCCAGGTTCGAGAGACGGTTAACCCATTCCAGAGCAGCAATTCTCTTGAACTGGTCCCAGTAAGTTTGGTTCGAGTAGGTGCAAACACAGTGGCTGCACCCGTTGGAACAGCTCCTCGCACAGTCAAGAATCTTGCCGGCTCGCTTAAGAAGATCTTGTGCTGTGTAGTTTTTGAAAAACATGCCTACATATCCGGCTCCCCCGGGGACAGTATCAAAAATAATGATCTCCGGTCCTTCACTCAGTCGCCAACGAAAGGTTGCTGAAAGCTGCCCTTCCTCGATCTCGATGGCCTCACTCAATGCGATGCGACATGCTTCGGTGACGGTTCTAGCAACAGCGGTGCGAAAGGCGCCATGCTCATTCGGGTTTAGATTGTCAGGCACCTGAATCCTATGGTCGATTCTCACCTGCAAGACGTCGGTTCGAAACTGGTGTGCAAGGTCTTGAGCCTTGTGTTGGAACTGTCCGTTGCACTCGGTGCCCGTGTAAGGATCCCGGTGGGCTGACAATCGGAACGCGTTCGGGTCGCCAGTGATAACTTCGGTATATCGACAACTGCAACGTTTGAAGCCGTGTCCTCTACCCTGATTGACGACGAGCATTGTCCCTTCCTTTGCACTCTGAATCGCCCAGCTAATACCTTGGAGTGGCGAGTCACAAAAATCTTCGTCCCGGGCAGAGGAAACCAATTGGGTTTCCATTGCTGCTGGCGGTCGAATGCGCGTTGCCCCAGGTTCTTTACCCTGGCTCTCGTGAACGGAGGTCACGAAGCTTCGTGGTTCGACAAACTCGCGGGGAACCCCGGGTATAGGCTGCTGACATTTGGGACAGGTTTGCGGAATTAAGTCAGGGGCCTCTCCAATCGCGACGTGACGACACATTCGGCAGACCTTGTAATACCTCTCTGGCATGAAATGTTTCGGATAAAAACCGATACCACGAGAAGTCCATACGCGTCCCTTCGCCACAATTTCGGCTCCTGGCGCGTACTCTACAATTCCCATTCTAGCGTCACGATCCAGTTCTAGGTCCTGTTCCCAAGGTGAACCAAAGCGCTGCTTCCGACTGGTCAGAATTTCTAAGCAGATGTTGTTAACTGGAAACGTGTACGTTGGAATAACACCAAAACGGCTTAAAAAATTTATCAACTGTTGCATCGACCATTTGTAAGCCATTTTCAAAAACCGATCGGCACGTCTGTTCTGCTGCCGGTCGGTTTCGGTCCCACCCTTCAATTCGTCGAACTTTGAAAAATAAAAGCGATGTCGATCACCGAATTCCTTCGCGATGTCAGAAAGCTCAGCAAAAAAGTCCTGTTTCAGAACCGCTGGGTCGCACTGCAGTTCCTTCAAACAATCAGCGGAGAGGTTGCTTCTGACCGACTTTTCGAGTGTTTCGGCCAGCTTCAAATGCTTATTTGCATCTGCTGATTGCAACCATTTGGTAAGGCGCGAGAGAAAGTTCAGTTGATCCTCTTCCGAAAAACGCACCCTGGACTGATCTTCTGCATCTGGATCGTCTTCAGGGCCGGTGATTCTGGACAGCCCGAATAGTTGTCCGATTTGAAGCGACGATTCGTCCGGCACAACATGCTGTAAGAAACCTGCCAGCAGAATGGAATACTGGTGCCTTCGAAACAAACGCTGATTGTTCAAATGCACGAATGGGGTCCGAGGGTCTTTGGAAAGGAACTGCTCGGCGGTTTCGTAAACGATTTGGTCGAATCGGCGGTTCCTGGCGTAGGTAACACTGACTGGCGCCGCTTGCGCCCGCCGTCCTGCTCGTCCCGCTCGCTGTTGGTAATTACCTATGTCGGGAGGAACATTGCGCAGCATCACTCCTTCAAGATCCCCGAGATCGATCCCCATCTCCATGGTTGTTGAACAACTCAACACGTTAATGCGACCCTCTTTGAATTCCTTCTCTGTTTTTTCCCTGAGGTTTGTCGAAAGAGCCGCGGTATGCTCTCTTGCCACAGCACTGGGCATCTGCCGCAGTTGGCAGTAGAGGTACGCGTAATGGTGCTTTGTGAGGTGCTCGTTCCATACGCCTTCGTTAAGGTTAATCAACCGACCATTGCAGCCGAACTGAGGGCAAATCTCCCCGAGATCAAGGGTTGTGACAAACGAGCAGTCCTTGCACTTTCGAATTGCAGTTGGAGCAGAAAGGCAAAACTGCATGCGTTTGTAATCCAGCACCATTCCGGGATGCTGTGTAGTCATTGGAACAAGTAGTTGAATTTCTGGATCGGTAAGCAGTTCCCAAAATCGAGTGAGGATCTGCTGCCATTGAGAAAGGCACAGTTTACGACCAATAAATTCACCCCATCGATTTCTATAAAACGATCCATTCGGTTTCAGTTTCGGGATCAGCCGAAATGGAACATCCGTTAATGGCGCAAGTGAGAACGATCTCTCGGGCTGGGCGTACGCTCCCCAAATGAATTCGTCATCTCCAGTAATCCCCGGTGGCATTCGAATCGCACGATTATTGCGAATTCCATCCAATATCCATGTGAGAATCGACAGTGACCGCTGTTCGTGTTTTCCAAACAAACTTTTGATCCCCGATTCTGTGTCAATTTCTTCGAGCGATGGCCCGTAGCTGACTGTAATTATACCTAAGTCGTCTAACGAATTCCGTGCTCCGCCCGGGAGGCAAAACTCTGCCAACACCTTTCCTCGAATAACCGTTTCCAAGTTGTCCTTTGGACTCTCACCATCACGATCAAGAACGCCGCGCTTAATTTCGGGTAACTTCAACAATTCGCTGACCAGCATCTCCACATTCAGCTTAACGCCTTGATGCTGCTTCATTATGTTCACGATTGCCCAACGAAGCAGGATTTCCTCGTGCCTGCGTTGAAAACTCGGCGCGAAAAACGCCGCATCTTGACGATTGTCGCTGAACACGAGCAAGCTTCGACCATTGCCCGGTAATTTCCACGCGTCCTTTTTGTTTGTTGGGAGATGCGAATAAAGAACCTCACTCACGACTTCAGACATTGCCTGGTCGCCCGGGTGAAATGGCGTGACGATCTCGTAGCGGTCCCGCCCACCACAAGACGGGCACGAGGTCATTGAGCCGTCGTTCCAGTCTTCATCAGCATCAGGCTCCCGCAGTGAGGCTCGAGTAGTTTCCAACCATTCATTAACGCGATCCTCCGGCAGCAGCCGATCTTTGATCTTCCCGTTGATCACATGTACAAAGCATTTTCCGACGGCTTCATCCTCCTCGGCTTCATCCTCGGCGCTCACCAAATTATTTTTTGGCTTCAACCAGAAGATTGACCTTTGCCACGCGCCGTGCCCGGGCCGGCGGCCTTTTAATTGACCCTGAGCGGCGGACTCGTATGCCTCGAAGTAAAGCTCGCCGCATTTTCTGCAAGTCAACAGCCGATACCGCTCACGATGTGCCTCCTCATCGTAAAAAAGGCGAGCGAATCGGAAATCTGAAAAACAGTCTTCGCAGTCGGAAGGGTGCTCCAAGCGAATGGTCGCTTCGTCGATCCCGGTGACAAAAAAATGATAGCGTGCTGGCAAGAGCGGGTAGCCTTGAGGTGTTTCTTTTGCAAATGCCCCCAGAGCAATGAGTCCTTTCAATGCGCCAGCGGCAGTATCCAGGGCAGCGGCTGGGAATAGCTCCGCAGCGAGTTTGCGAAACGCCAGGAACTTGTGGGTAGACAGCAATTCAGAAGCTTTCTGAAGAGTCGGCTCCTTTGACAGAAGGGAGCACAAGCCTGCGGCTAGTGACCCGGCAGAAGGGTCCACGCTGCATCGAACATCAGCGGTTGTTACCTCTTGGTTCCATAATGAGACATGGTCTGGGCCGTCGTTATCCACGTCGGAGAGCACGTTCAAAATACCATGGAGTTTGATCCAGTCGCCGGGCTCCAAAGGCGAAATTTTGTTGCGTTGGGCGAGAAGACGGTGGGCCTTTCGCCTCGCTGTAATCGGCGGTTGAAATTCCGCGCCGAACAAATCAGCAGCAAATTTCTTAATTCCGTCGGAGCTACGAGAATCCTGGGACAGGCTCGCACTGGTTCCAATGCATATCACTTTGCTGTCCGTGCAGTGCCGGTTCTTAAGCTTTCGAAGGAGCAAAGCAACTTCAGTTGCTTGGGCACCTCGATAGGAATGAATTTCGTCTAGAACCAGAAAATTCAGATTGCTTCCAGCGAACAGGCGTGAGTTCTTTGGAAGCAAAAGCAAATGCTCCAACATTGCATAGTTGGTCACGAGAATATGGGGCGGCGTTTCTAGCATCTCTGCTCTACTTAGAAGCCAGTTATCCGGAATCGACCTTTGAAAAAGCGTCTGGAAATACGGATCTTGCAAATATGAGGCGACAAATTCATCCCGTGTCCACTTCGCATTGGTCTGGCCGGTGTAGCGTCCTACGGTAATTCCAAATTCCTGTAGACGGACAGCCAGCATCGGAAGTAGGCGATGGTACAGTTGGTCATTTGCCAGTGCGTTAAGCGGATATACTAACAACGCTCGAATGCCGGGTTTTCCCTTTACCTTTTGCTTCAACAACGAATCGATGATTGGGTAGAGAAAGCATTCAGTTTTTCCGGATCCTGTTCCAGTGGCAACAATCACATTTTGACCGTTGCTCGCAACCGCTTCAACAGCGTGTTGTTGGTGCAAGTGCATAGGACGTCCGTATTCCTCTTGAGATAATTTGCTAAAACCTTCATGCAGGCTTCCGCTCTCAACGAGTTGTTTCAGTGATTTACCTTTTGGGAAATCCGGCAAAGCCTCCACGAAGGGGCCTTTTACCAGCTTGTCTGGCTCCGAAAGCGTTTTCCCAGCGACTTGCCGCACTTTTGAAAATCGCTCGCTAATCGGAAGTGCTGTGAGCAGATACCGGAGAACGCGCTGTTTCAAGTCGTCGTGAAGCTGTAGTGGATCAATTTCCTTCATATCGTCGTAACGGTTTGAGAGTTGCCTCCCAGTAGAGCATAAAGAACGAAAACATCTCTGGCGCTAAACTAGCCAACAGGGAGAGACGAGTCGTCCGCTGTGCAACGCTGTTACGGCGGGGGCTTAGCAGCGTGTTAATCCGCTCCATGAACAATTCCCTCGACAGCAATCCGTAACCAACAGAACGGCCGAGCCCGTTAATACACAGGAGTAGGTCGCACACCGTTTGGACAAGGCTGCTTTCTGCTATTCGAATTGCAATCGAGAGTTCAGCGTAATTCGGAACTCCTGCAATGCTTTTGAGGGTCGGGGCAACAAGATCCAACTGGTTGCCCATCGCTTGAATTTCGCTAGTCAAACGACCAAGAGTTGTCCCGGTTTCATTCGCATTTCGTACTTGCTCCAAGGGACGAAAACGCCGGTTCAGCGCACGGACTGCAGAGAGTAAATGTTCGGGAGTTAATAACAGCGGTTTTTCGATCTCTGCCTGCTTAAAGTCTAATTCCTGGGTCTCGGTTGAAAGATAATTGAAGAACCGACAATGATCAAAATTCCGGAATTCCGCTTCCCGCCGACAAAATACTGAATGGGCATTTGCAAAATGATTAAGGAATTGAGCGTGAGCACAACCTTTTGGCGGGTGAAAATTGTTCGCGGCATATTCCGTCAGCGTAGCCGCACGAGCAACATGCCCAAGCTCTCGGAAGACCTGGGCTACGAACATTTGTTCAGGGCCAGCATCGCAAAATGTCGAGCCACGTTGAGTAAGTAGCGTCTCCTGACTGCTAAATATTAGGGCGGACTGAATGCTGAGTGATGTCTCGCTTTTCCGCGCTAAGCTATCCACTGCCAAATCGGCAAATAAACGCAGCCGCTCTTCATCAACTGTCGAATACGCATGTTGACAAGCGAGAACAAGAGCAGTTTCAAGCCATTGAACAGTTGGCCAAACGGCCGATGAGTATTTGAATAAAAGAACGTCTTGCAGGGAGGAAATTACGCGGCGCAGTTGTTCATCTGAAATCTGGAAGTCAAATTGCGATTCGAAACAGTCTCCTTTGCATTGGTCGTTCGAGGCTGCGTTCAACAAGCGTGCTAGTTGCGAGTCGGATTTTCCGCCGACAGGATCGTGTCGAATAGCCAATCGACTTTCAGATAAACCGTGCTTGTCAGCGACGTGCAAGGCCTGCCACCGAGTCTGCCCTTCCTTTTTTGATCGAAAGTCTATGAAGAATAAACCTGGATCCAATTTACCAAGGTCAACATGCACGGTTAAAACCCAATCGAACGCATCCAGCGAAACATTCAGATGAACACAACACTCAGTGGTGCTGTAAATTTCGAAAGCCCCTTCTTTGATTCCTATTTCTTTGTCTGCCAGCGAACTGTTATCCAGATCGAATTGCCATAATCGCACCCTAAGCATTTTGAGTTGGTTTTGACCAATTCTAAAGGTACTGCGATGCGAATTGCTTCCTGGCGTATGTTCAATCGTGAGATCTCGAGCAAGATTCGCCTTCGCGAACGAAAGTAAATCCACTCTGCGTCCTAATTGGTTCTCAGCATAAATCGTCGCGCTTTCTCCGAACTGACCCAAGAGTGCACCCAAACTCAGCGCTTGTTTCGACCGGCCGGGTTTAATCAAAGCGAGATCTTTGTGCGCACAGCGCAGAACCCAAGGCACTGTATCGCCAGACTGGATAATCAATTGTTCGGCTCCAGCAACCTCAATATTGCTCCCGACCGCCACCGACCGAGTTTCAAGCTTCTCTGGATCAAATATCCGTAACCAAATGCCGGGTTTAGCTAAGACAAACATCCGCGACGGATGCTGAACCCCAATTGTAACTTCTGGACCGAGATGTTCTTGGGCAATCTCCAATCCTTTCGAAGACTGACGGATCCCAATCGAGGTGTTGGGATCCAGGTTCTCCGGCGGTTTATCGCATACGAAGCCGAAGTTCTTGGTAGTTCTTTGAAAGCCTTTCCAGTAATCGAACTTTCGCCTGAAGCTTCGCAACCGCCCTTCGGCACTCACCAGGATTTCGTGAATTCCGGCGGGCAGATTTTTGAGGAACGGAGAAACGAGAGTCGCAGAAACATCGTAGCTGAAGGACTGCCCAACCTTAACTCCACAGTCGAACGAACATGTCATCGCCGGAACCCCGTGGTTGTCGAGGCATTCAATCCTGAATTGCATCGAGACGTCTCCATCTCCAGGCATGGGGGTGAAGGCAACAACTGAAAGATCAGGCCCGTAAAAGATCGGCACCCTATCGACTGTTTCTATCACTTTTCCGTGCTCGTCTCGAATGATCACTTCCGAGCCAACCCTGGGGCTTACAGAAAATTTTTGGTCTACACAGAATATTTCCAACGGCACCCGTTCAGGAAATATTTCCACCTCTGCCGTTTTGAATTTGTCGCCTGTCCTGAAGTCCGCATCCTCACTTGTTGCATGTTCGATCGGCAAAAGGACGTGATAGTTTCCAGCAGCCAAATCGATCTCGCGCCTGCCATTGAGTTGCAGGCGTTTTCCGTCTGTTGAGCGGAAAATGAAAAACGGCTCGATTATATCTGGCTGGAGTTTGATCGTGAATGCTTGATCTTGGAACTCGTTTCTCAACCCGGTCAATCGTACCTGCAAGGTTGGTTCAGGGAACTCTGATGCCTCCAAGGCTCGTTCGATCAGCGCGTTATAGGTGTTCGATCCAATTATCCAGCACGAATTAAAGCTCACCAACTTGGAACTCTGTTTTGGTAGGACCACTTGCATCGAGGCACTCTCAGGGCTGAAGCGCAGGTATGGTGATTTAATACTCTCGCCGCCTGTTTTTTGCCGAGCCTCCCGCATCGGCTCGCGCCAGTGCGGCGGCAATTGATCAAAATCACGAGTACTGAAAGCTCGCAGAATAGCGCGACTAACCAATGGACCGACCGTACTATCCAAAGTGCGCCGGAGCCGGCTTTGGGCGAGTGGAACCTTCTCCTTGAGAACGCGAGCAAAACGGATGACTTGGCTGTCATCATCCAGGTCTGGACATGGATTTTTTTCGAGGTAAGTGACCACCGAAGCAGTGAGATGTGGCACCCAGTACGGAAGAATTCCCGCTTGGAAAATCACCGGTCGCAGATTGCGATCGGTGTGAGTTTCTTCTTCTGCTGGCGGCATAACGAGGCCCAGAGCCTTACATGCCTCTTCGAAGGCTACCGAGACTCGTGTTCGGCAGCTCATTGGAAAACCCATTTCCAGTTGCTGTTCGAGTGGGCGATAAAAATTCGCCTCGGTGACCCCTTTACCTATTGCAAGGGCGATTGCATAAGCGGTTGAGGCAGGAAAATTATTCAGAAAAAAAAGAAGCCGTTCAACGCGCCCATTAAGCTCACGTTTCGTTTCGGAAAGGATCTGTTCCTGCACGTTGGTCTCGACTGGAAGGAGGCCCAAAATCGTTGGAGTTTTGCTGGCTCCTATTAAGCCCGCTACATGATTGTTCAATCTGGTCAGTTGTGGGCTGGTCATGTTGCTTGGGTCGCAGGATGTTTATGCTTTTATCGTAATTTACGCAGCAAAAATGTTCTCTCGTTCGCGGCCGCGTTAATGATCAGGAATTTTTGTTATTGCATCATTGCCTATAACGCAGACGCGAATCTTCGATCAGTGAAGGTAATCGAAAGAGGCTATGACAAATGCAACCACTATTTGCTACAACGGCTGCAACCATCGGGTTCCCGGAAGGGGGAAGGGCAAACGTGGACTGCTTTCGCCAGGGTCGTCACTCTTTAGTACATTTGAGATCCAGTGGGCAGATCTACGCACTGAGCTAAAGAATATGCGACTTCGATTTTATTCGAAATCTCCAATATTTTCTGGGGGACAACAGTCGTTAGCTAACACCCATCGAGCTTACCTGCCTCCCTTTGCTTCTGTACAAAATCACGTTTATATATAATTGTGGCTCGAAGGCGCAGCTTTGTTGTTCCGAGGGACGAACAGTTTCGTGCGCCGGGTATCCACAATGTGACGGATAAAAGATGAGTTGGACTTTCCGCTGAATAGAAGAGCCAACTCAGCTTGGAAATTGCGGGAGGCTAATCCTGCCGCGACCGGACGGTAACCGGGCTGGAATCCTATCGAAATACAACTTCTGGAACTCGACTCGAAGGTTGAGCGGGTCATCACTTGTCTTCTCAGCCACTTCGCCGCCGCTCATCACTGTAGCTCGTATGTCTGCGCTACATGAAGCGTGGCTCAATTTCGAAAAATTTTTGTACAATGAATTCAGAATCAAATCACCATAATGGTGGAGACAGCGGTATCAGCAATCAACCTCCGCGCAGCGCGATAGGCGATGTTCGATTGCAGCCGGCCGAACAAGCCGTATTGGAAAAGTGTGAGCAAACGATCGCTATGGGAGTTGGAACATTTGTGCTGGTTGGGAGCGCTCTCGCTCAAATCAAAGACCAAAAATTGTATCGCCAGAAGTATCACACTTTTGCCGACTACTGCCGCGACCGATGGGGTTTCGGGAAGTCGCATGCCCACCGGCTGATAGATGCAGCTGAAGTCGTTAAAAAGCTGTGCCCAATTGGGGACACGGCGTCTGCACTCCAGAATGAGGCGCAAGCCCGGGCGCTGATCAAAGTGCCCGAACAAAAACGAGCGCAAGTTCTCTCGCTCGCCAAACAACGTGCTGGCTCCTCCTCGATCACCGCCAAACTCATAGAGTCGTGTGGAATTGAGGTCCTGGGCCAGAACCAAACGCGGAAGTCTACGCGGTCACCCGCGGTCAACCGGGGGGTGTTTTTGAAATGGGTGGGGTATCTGCGTGAAGTTCTCGCCAAGGAGGGAACGGAAAGGGTGCTCTGCGTCCTAACGGAAGCTGAGCAGCGCCAAATGCCGGTCCTTCCGCGTAACCGAAAGGAGGTAAAATGACGAACACAGGCATTCAGTGGTGTGATGACACTGTCAATCCAGTGGCTGGTTGCGATGGCTGCGAGCTATTCACGGGAATAGGCGCCATGCGCGAGGCGTTGATTTCCGGGTTGGCCCCCGTTGTTGCCAGTCGAACATGAGCAGCGAATTGCGAAAGTGGTGGAGCAGACGGTTGAAGGCATGTCTCAAACGGACTTATACCGTCACCGATGGAGCGTTGTAGCACGCATTGCGACCAAGGTCGGTCGTCCCGCTGACAACTCGGTGATCACGCGAGGTGCCGCGACGATCGAGAGTTCGGTAAAGTGCTACGCGGCTCATCTCACGTTACGGTATGGAGGGAAAAATAAAGGGTATCCAAGCAAATTTGAAGAGCCGGAGTTGTTTCCGGGCAGAATGGCGCAAGCCGCGAAAGCGAAAGATCTGCGCGGCCAAGTGCGTACGGAGAAGCCATGGCTGAACGATTTGCCGAGGTTGATCTTCATCAGCGACATGGGGGATTCGTTTTCAGCAACCGCACCATTCGGTTACCTACGAGAGGAAATCATTGAGGTCGTGAAATCACCGGCTGGATGCCGGCACACCTGGCTGTGGCTAACGAAACGCCCGGATCGCATGCTCAAATTCGATAGGTGGCTGGAAAGCCAGAAAATCGATTGGCCTGAGAATGTGGTCGCGATGACGTCGGTCACATCCAGCAGAACGACGCATCGCGTGTTGCCACTCGCGAAGTTGCGAGCAAGATGCAAGGGTATATCGGTCGAACCGTTATGGACGCCGGTCTCGCTGCCGCTTCAAGGGATTGATTGGGTGATCCTGGGCGGCGAGTCAGGCAAGCACGCCAAACCGTTCGATTTGGAGTGGGCTCGCAACATACTGACGCAGTGCCGGGCAGCTGGAACGGCCTTTTTCTTGAAGCAACTGGGTCGTTGCCCCGTGGACTACGGCGTCCCCATCCAGGTGAAGGATAAGCATGGGGGCGACTGGAGTGAATGGCCGGAATGTTTCCGGATTCGCCAAGTTCCTCAAATGTTCAATCGTTTGGTCGTCTCAACGACTGGTGCAATGAACAGGGATACCGGCAAAGGAAGATAGCGCGTCGGGCTTTCCATATAACCGAACTCCACGCGGTATGCCAGTCGCGTGGAGTCTCTTATCTGACCACTGGATGCATCGCCCTGATTCCCGCCGAAGCTAGATCATCGTGATAGAACACGTTCAAAACTCTTCGGGAAAAACATCACAAAGCCGCATTTTTAGTTTGTTCAAAATGATCTGAAGTTTGCTCAATGTAAGATGATGTTCGCCCCGTTTGAGCCGAAGGTAGGTAGTATGCGATATGCCGATCGACCGTGAAAATTCACGATACGGCCGGTTAGCTCGCGTTTTCTCCAGGAAGTCACGTAGTTGCTTGTCAAAATTTCGCCGCACGTTTTCACGGTTTCACAACCGCTGGAACGTATGCGTTCCATTGTTCTTTACTCACAGACTGCGCTCAGTAAGCTGGCACGGGTATGGCAAAACGACTGTTGATATTAAGTTTCCTGCTCATCGTGCGTTTGACAGTGTTCTCTCAGTCTCACGCTTTTACTTATCAAGGCCGGCTTTGCGACGGAGGGGCTCCATCTTCTGGAACTTACGAGTTTATTGTTTCGCTTTATGATGGTCTGACCGGAAGCGGTAAAGTTGCTGGGCCTACAACGAACGCCGCCGTTAACGTATCTAATGGCTTATTCGTGGTAACAGTCGATTTAGGTGCCCAGGCATTTCCGGGTGCTGACCGTTGGCTTGAAATATCAGTTCGTCGATCCGGAACAAACGTACCTTTCACGACCCTAACGCCGCGCCAACAGATTAGCGCCACACCGTATTCCTTGATGGCGATGACTGCAGGAACCGCTGTTTCCGCCTTGAACGTTGCTCCCGGGTCCGTTGGAAGTGATCAGCTTGGCGTGGGTGCGGTTTCGATGACGAACTTGAATTCAAATCTTCTAGAGCGCGTTTTGGCGTTCGAACGTTGGCAATTCGACAACAAGCCGGTTATCACCAGCACAAACGTCGTACGCGCCACAGCAGGCGATATGGTGTGGTATCGCGTCATAGCACAGAACAATCCTCCGTTTCAGTACTCGTTTGACGCGCTGCCACCGGGAATGGGCTACAGTTCCGATCCAAGAGAGATCGGTGGCACCCCACCAGCGGGGACATATACAGTTTATGTCTCTGCCAAAAACATCGCGGGTACGACCACTTTACCAGTCACAATAATCGTGTCTCCTTAGCTCGGCGTGGGTCAATATCTACGGGAGGAATGATCAATTAACCCGCTCGCAGCAAGTACAGCGGTGCCTTACCAAACTTTAGAACAACAGTTTTACGCCGCGGAGGAACGACCCACGGGACATTGTTGTCGTTAACGCTCATCGCCAGATCGTAAATGAGCAGGAGCTTCATCAAGCAAATCGGATCCCCAAACAATACGGAGAAAGTAGTAGCAACGTTAGACGCCGGGTGGCAATGCCCTTGTCAGTGTCAGCGTGCACGTAGGGCAACTCTCCAAGAGTGTTAGTAGAAGTGTTACTTTTACGCCTGTTTACCTCTTCGATGGCGCTGTAAGTCTCACGAATACAATATTTTGCGCCTTTTGAAAACCGCCGTAGGGGGAAGTGTTACAGTGTTAAAACATCAAAAGCGTTGGCCTTTTCGCGTTACAAAAAGTGTTACTTGGGCATTTTACAAAAATCTGACCTCCAAAGTACCCATTTTTTTGCACCACTTTCAGCCTGCCGTTGCCGTAAACGCCCAGTTGCCTTCAAAACACAGTGTGATGTCAGTGGTACGTCAGTAGTGTGTCAGTGCTTCGATCACGTCCGCCCTCTTCGATTGTTCCTCCTGACTGCATCATGCACCCGGCGGCGCTTTCGCACCGCCGGGTATCGATGCAGTCACGAGAACATCAAAGCGGCCGTCGACCATGTGTGCCGGGATTCGGGCTACCAATTGGCTCCTTGAACCGATCCCGCCGGCATGACCTCCGCTTTGATATCGACCGTTCGGCCCGGTCTCAAACGCCCGCTCTCCTCTTCAATAATCCGCCCATCGGCTAGCAGTCGTTGAATCACGGGCTCATGAACCGCCTTACGCTGGTCAGAAAACGTTCTGAAAAGTTCCCGCCGACGTATTGCTCCTTTTGCCCTGATCCTTGAGAGGATGACTTCGTCCGAATGGCCGAATCGACTGCGATCACTGCTTCGACGGAAATCAGCGTGTCTCGATCGGATCATACGCGTGACCCGGATGGCCGCTGAGGCAATTGAGAGGTCAACAGGCTGCTTGTGGTCGGTTCCTGCCAGCCAGATCGCAAGCGCAATGCGCACCGAGAGTTCGGAGTGAGCAAAGTTGCTGTAGGCATCGAACGGGAAATCGATGTTCGATTCGCCTGCTAATTCGTTGCGAAACCCCCAAAGGAGAGATCGTGCGTCGTCGGTCGCTTCGATCCCAAATCTCGGTGCATGGCGCAGGTTGATAATCCGCTGGAGTTGGCCTTCCCATAGACGTTGCTCCGGCATTGGCTTCAATCCCGGATGTGCCGTTTGATTCGGGGTGCCACTTTCTGTCAGCCAAATTATGCCGGAGTGAATTTCCGGTCGATCGATCTGCTCAAACAGCTTGAAGGCGTCGTCCGGGAGAACTATCCCCAAACCGCTGATCACCGGTGAGAGAGCGGCGGCCGGTGTATCACTCTTAAAAAGGTCTGCGACTGAAAGGTTTCGAATACACCGTGACAAGAGGTCAGCGTCCAGGTCACGGGGGTGGATGAGGAAGCCTTTCGATGCAAGCAGCAGGCTGCCATCTGCGCTCTGCAGAAGAGTGCTCCGGACGGTGTTCTTATCGAGCCGATCCAGCGTCACTGCCGGATACAGCTTCGGTAGTAGCCGTTGAATTGCAAAGGTGTGGTATTGGTAATCGCTATCGAATCGACAGGCACCACTACGGGGCATCCGATCGCATCGCCATTTCTCGTGTTTCTTAATTTCCGAGCGCACGACATCTTTAGCTTCTATTGTTGCGTCCGCCAGCATCTCGTTTTGCATGGCCCGGATTGGTGCGACGATGTCATTCCACGTTAGGCAGAGATTCGCGGTTGTCGTTGTGGCCAAGCAGAAAAGGTTTCCCGGCGTGACAGTCTCGTTGAACACCCGTTGTATGGCAGCCTTTCGGCCCGCCGTTCCCGTCGCTGCTACTAGGCAACCTGCCAGCGCTGATAGAGGTTCAACCCCATAGCGGGCGGAGACTGAGTTGACGTAATTGGCCAGGGCTCCGGGTAAGGTCGGAACTTCGCTCTGAATTGTCGTGGCTGGATTCATAACTATCGGGCGGGTAAAGGTGCATTAAATGGCCAGACCCAAAAACTCGGTGTGCGGGGGAATAAGCGCGAAATGGAGATGTGATGTTTGGGTTCATCACTGTAATAGCAATGGCTCACTTGAACCGTAGCGGTCGTCCCCGCAAGCGAGTTCAGATCGGTCAATGTTGTCATGCGCGAAGGCGCATCTTCGCCCAGCCAATCTTTAAGTTTCTTGAGAAGTCCGGAGCCGGGAGTCAGACCGAGTTTGCTGTCACAACATGCGAAATAGAGTCGGTTATCCGTCGCCACTTCGAACACGAGGCGAAGGCGAACCCCGTCGTTCCGCGAAGGATTTTTGGGCTCTGCATATCGAAAGACAGCGGGCCAGACACCCGGAGGACAATTCCATTTGGGGCGTGATGAAGCTTTCATGTTAATTTCGGGATTGGAAGCTGTAAGGTCGCTGGGGAAGCATGATCACAAGCTTGCGTGGTTGGGGGACCGTCGGCTCCACCACCGAGCTTGTAGGACCGTCTTCAACGACAGGGCGAATCTCTGCTGCATGGATGAAGGCCGTATCATGACCGGGCCTTAATTTGTGTTCGACGGTCAACACTGCCTCGGGCTCCGACCAACGCTGACAGTTGGGTTAGATCTGAGATCGCATCAGTGACCTTTCGCCCAAGCCATCCGATCAAGGTGCTGGAGAGGGCGGAACCCGGCCATAGTTCGGGTTTTGCGTAATGAGCCACTAGGTAATCGCGACCACCAACGCTCACTTCGAAGACGAGCCTAACCAGAGTAGCGCCTCCGTTCTTTGGCTTGTATTCAGGTTCGACGTGTCGCAAGCGGGCTCGCCAGAGGCCCGGAGGGCAATGCCATATTGATTTTGTGTTCATGGAGGATCGGGGACCGTCGTCCCGCCTTTTGGAGCGGGACGACGGTGTTCATTTCTATTTCACAGAGGAGGCGAGTGCTTCAGCGTCGGACTGAACTTCACGGGCAGGCATTACACACACCGCCATCATTCGGACCTCCTCTTGTTCGATGGCGATCCGCTCAGCGGTAAGGGCCGCTTCGCGAATGGATTCAGCTTCGATGAGATAAACGTCGCTACACCCGCAGCGTATTTCGACCATCGTCTCATCAAGGACGTCTTCATACGCGAGCACGACCAACCAGCGTTGATGCTCGGTTGCATACAAGTCAGTCATGGTGCCCTCCATCGAGTTCGTCTGCCCACGTCCGTAGTTCAGCCGCTTTGAAGCAGGCCACCGCGTGCATCCCTTCACCGAGTTCGGATTGCTGCTCGGCCAGTTCCGCCGCTTCGATCGAGTCTTTGGCTTCGACGGCAATTGTTTCCGTAGCTCGAGACTCGAAATCTTCACAGTGAATCGCTGCCACACAGGTAACGACTACGAGATATTTGTTCTTTTTCGTTTTCATGTTTGTCAGTGCGCTCCAATTGAACCCGCGAGCGCGATGCGGGTGTTGTCCCGGCTGACGCACCAGCCGGGAAAATTTAGAAACAAGCCAAAGGCAAGCCCGGAAGGACTGGTATCGGCACGAAAAGCGTGGTCGCAGTTTCGATAAAGCACAGAAATTAGGATCCAAAGCGTCATTTCAGGGATGGCGTTATAAGGTCAATCGACTGAGTTTCGATAGGCGCGGTGTTGTCCGTGCGGGCCACAGCGGCCTCTGAAGCAATTGCCAATGGCGGTATTAGTTTATCCCAGTCGATACCAAAGTATTCCGGACGAAGTGCTGCCATTTGGTTGCGCAGGTTATATTGCTGCCGCGTGGTAACTGAACGAAGATGCACCGCTGATAAGAGTTCCCCGTCACCTGTCCGGCAATCATTAGCGTCGGCCAATACCAGGAGAGAGGCGATGCTCGAGACCTTCGCCACTTTTCTTGGCTGAAGCCGCAGCACCATCCGACGCAATGCTTCGTAGCAGCGGTCGTATCGAAGTGCCGTTACGGGCTGGCCATCGCCGAGGAGTTTAGGCACGTAGTCACCGCGGAGTTCAACTTCCACGCGGATGAAATCGCCTCGTTCGCCCCGTTGCTCAAGGGCCTTGTCGTACATGCGCAATTTAATCTTGGATCCATTCCAATTGATGGACTCGCCGGGATAGATGACTGGCAGCCTATGGATACCTGAACAGCGACAGTGTTGATGGGCCGGAATAAAGTCAGTGATCCTGCCGGGGACATGCGCGAAGATGTCGACTCGGGTGAATCGCCAAGACAGGTCTCGGAGGTAAACGACTTCTCCCATAATTCGTCGAGCTTCACTCAAACCTTGGTCGATTAGGCCCTGGCTGTTAGCCGGGGTTTCGTTGGTTTCGAAGAGCAGACGTGGAAGCGAGAATTCGACCCAGGTAACTTCGCTGTTTCGCAGCTTGATACGCAGTCCGGTGGATACGTGTTTGAGAATATAACCCGGGACAGAGATGATGGCACCGCCCTTCACTGCTTCTTCACTTGAACAATCAGACTTTTTCCAGCCGGGGCGAAGGTCATTGATGAGGCGGCGAGCCGATGGGACAGCGCGGAGGGTGTCAAGACTGACAGGAGGACAGTTGCCAGAACTGAAATTCATTTCCGAATTCCTTGGTGCTACTGGCAGTTTGATGTTCCCACTCGGCTGCGGATGAACTGTTCCAACTCGGACCGAGAAACAAAAACGGCGCGGCCTTTCTTGTAGAAGGCCAGCCCTTGTTGGTGATATTTGCGAATGGTATTCGGAGCGAGGTCCACGATCTCCTTGCTCTTGGAAAGTCGAAAGAGGTCAAACGAGCCTGCCGCAATTTGAAGATTAGAGCATGAATTTGAATTCATGCTCGAAGGGTAAAACACTTAAAAAACTCAAATGGGGGCAAAGGTCCGTTGCCTGATGAACTGGCCTTCAATCCAAAGTTCCTTGTCGGCCCCGATTGGTGCGACCCATTTGGCTAAACTTTGCATCGGAACTTCGCATCCTGCCTGCCGGCCTATACGGGCGGATCCGGCGATTGAAAGTTTCAAGTTTAAGGCTTTGCATCGATCTTCCGTTGGCCTCGCTTTTTTCCCCAATGGAATTTTCGTACTAAACTCAAAAAGGTCACAGGCAACCAGCCAGACGTCATGATAGCTCCACCCGTACAGGGTCACGATCGGCCAAGTCTCGATCATCCACGTTTCAAATTGTGGCATCGTCCACTGCACCTTTCCTTTCGATCGTTTTGCGTCGGCAAACGCTTTGGCGGCACAAGGGGTGCAAATCCGGGCTAGTTCGCTGCTGAAGATCTCTGGCGGCAGGCCATCGCAGTGGCGATCCAAAAAACCCAACAATGCTGCTTCCCTGTTATTCGTTTCGGTGCGAAGAGCATAGGACTGTTTTCTTAAGTATAAGTTCAGAGATTGTTCAGCCGCCGTTCTCCACTCCTGAAAGCGTTTCAACCAGAAACCCGGCTCCATTTCCTGCACCAGATTCGTTGACTCTGGTTTTAGCAACGCCGCTTCAAGCTTCCATCGCTCATTCGCAACAATGTGCGCACCAAGGTCACCGAGCCACAGGGGAATTGGCGAATACGTTTGTTTCGCCCATTGAACAACGGCGGAACACCACGCCGGCACAATAAAGCATCTGAAGTAAAAATCTCGATCTACCCCCAGAGGAAACTGAATCTTTAGCTTTTCAGCTGCGGCATGTGCGGCTCGTTCGAGTGGGGTTGCCAAGCGCAGAGGCGGAGCGAGTAGCACCTCTGACGACTCAAGCTTTTTCGCAATCCTTTGTCCTTGCGAAAGGATGTTCTGGATTTCCTTTTTGGTCGTCAATTTTTTCAAGGAATGTGGGGGCACGGTCATCGACCCGCTTCATTGGACTGCTCGAATGCGGGTAGTTGGTTCACTGCCTTGCTCAATACGTCCATTGGCAAGTGCGTATACAGGTTATTGATCTCGTCGCTGCTGTGACCGACGAGTGCTTTCGCGACCTCACTGTTGCTGCCGGTTGCCTTTAGGAATGTGACATTTGTATGTCGCAGCGAGTGAAATGACAGACCGTTATAATCGTGTTTGCCGCTGCGCCCGTTTTTCTTGCCTTCATGTGTGCGAGGTGAAGCTAGTCCTGCGGGAACCAGGATCTGTTCGTAAAACTGATTGCTAAAGACTTTCGCCTTTAAGCGTTCGTAGCGTTCAGCCTGCTCGGGCCAGACATAATCGGATGCTTTCGTCGTCTTGGGGAGTCCGCTGAAAACTTCTTCCAACACCTTTCGAAAACCCTGAGCGATCGGAATATGAACAGTTTTGCCGGTCTTGCGGGTTAAAATATTGATTTCATTCCTCTCAAAATCCACGGCTCCCTTCGGGATGGTAATCAGATCTCCCATTCGCAAGCCGGTATAAAAGCCACCTGAAATCATGTATCTCCAAAAAAGATCCGGGGCCTTATCGTAAATCCGCTTCAGTTCCGAAAGTGTAAATGGCCGGCGATTGAGTCCCTCGTCTCTGCTCTGCTTGAAGACCTTAATTGGTGCGACAGGATTGGTCGTGAGTTTGGAGTTTTTGACTGCCCAAATGAAAAAGACGGCGAGAATCGTTCGATAAAGATTCGCGGTACTGGCTGTAACGGTCGCTCGCTTTCGTATCAGAAACGATCGGAGAACGTCAGTACTGATGTCTCGCAGAAGTGGTGCTTTGTCAGAAGCGTTTACGAACACGGAAAGCTCGTCCGCTACCTTTTGGTACTTTGCAAGCGTTGCCTCGGCTGTGCTTCCCTCGCATTCCTTGAGCCATTCGGCCACACAAGTCTTTAGTGTGATCTTCGGGGTTGGGGACGAGCCGGTCAGAGATTCAATCAATTGTTCGGTCAATTTGCCGCTCGACCTGGCGTTGTGCAAAAAGTTGAACTCTTGCAATTTTTCCTCGGCCTTCTTCCGATCCGTTTCGCCCGTGCTTTGTAAGAATTGTTTGCCATTGACTCTCCATCCGATCCACCATTTCCCGCTATCAGGTCTCTTGTATAACCATGCCATCTTGCAGCAACATAGACCGTATGTAAAACGTATGCAAATCACTGATATTCATTGTTGCTCATACCCAATAAAATCAATGGTTTTGAACGTTGATGAAGATGGTTGCCGAAGCCCGGGTTCGATTCCCGGTAGGGTCGCCAATTTTTTGTACTAATCCACCTTTCGGAGTCATCGGAAACGTCTTTTGACAGTCAAAATTCGGTTGCGGACGTCCGCGAGCATCTTTTGAGCATCAGAATTCTCTTGCGGGCGTTCGCGACCGTTTTTTGAGCCTCAAAATTTTGTTTCGGAGGTCCGCGACGGTTTTTTGGGCGTCAGAATTCCGTTGCGGAGCTCACCGACCGTTTTCTGAGCGTCAAAATTGCGTCTCGGAACTCCGCGACGGTTTTGTGACGGTCAGAATTCGCTTATGAACGTCCGCGACGGCTTTTCGCGCGTCAAAATTTCCTCTCGATCGTCCCCGACGATTTTTGGGCGATCCGTTTTCGGTTGCGTACGTTCCTGACGGGTTTTTTGCTGTCAGATTTGGTTGTGCACGTCAGCGAAGATTTTTTGATGATAAAAATTCTGTTGCGGACGTCCACAAAGGTTATTTAACGGTCAAAATTTCCTTTCAAGCGACTTGGGGGCGGTTTGCGCGCCAATTTTTGCTCGTGCACGTTCGCAACTCTTTTTTGAGTGTCGAAATTGTCTTGCAGACGTGCGCGGGTGTTTTTTGACCGTAAAAATTTGCTCGTTTACGTCGCCGGCTGTCTTTGAGCGACGAAATTTGGCCGGGGACGTCCTCGGGTATTTTGTAATCGCCAAAATTCCGTTGTGAACGTTCGCGACGATCTTTTCAGCGTCAAATTTTGCTCGCAGACGTTCGCGAGCATCTACTACGAGTTAAGAACTAGCCGCTTACGTTTTTTACACCGTCCCAAACCTCATCCGGTCGTCGAAATCAATTTCCAACGTGCCCGGGAGGGGATTTTGGCAATCACTCTAAGCCAGAAGCTTGGTTATCAATTCCCCGTGGACGTCCGTTAGCCTGAAGTCGCGGCCCTGGAACCGGAATGTCAGGTTCGTATGCTCCAGACCGAGCAAGTGAAGAATCGTCGCGTGAATGTCATGCACGTGGCATCGGTCAGCTACGGGGCTGAATCCGAATTCGTCCGTTTCGCCCAGCACCTGACCGCTTTTCACTCCGCCGCCAGCAAACCACATCGTGAAAGTATCGATGTGATGATTACGGCCCGTGCTCTCCCGGTTTTCGCCCATTGGCGTTCGGCCAAATTCACCGCCCCAGACCACGAGCGTTTCGTCGAGCAAACCTCTTTGTTTGAGATCTTTTACAAGCGCGGCTTGTGCCTGGTCGACTTCCTTGCAGATTTTCTCAAAAGATTTTTCCAAATCTTCGCCCGGACCTCCGTGGCTGTCCCAATTGGTGTGATACAGCTGCACAAACCGGACTCCACGCTCGATCAAGCGACGGGACAGCAGACAATTCCGGGCAAAGGAAGCCTCACCGGGTTTGACACCGTACAAGTCAAGGGTCGCCTGGCTTTCGTCGGAAAGATCAATCAGATCAGGCGCACTCGTCTGCATGCGATACGCCATTTCGTATGCGGAAATACGTGTTCGGATCTCATCATCGCCGGTATCCACCAGTCGTTTCAGGTTCAGATCGCGAATCGCATCGATCGTCTTGCGCTGACGAGTTGCGGTGACTCCTTGCGGGCTACTTAAATTGAGAATCGGTTCGCCCTGCCCTCGTAACGGCACACCTTGATAGCTCGTCGGAAGAAAGCCGCTGGTCCAATTCATCGCGCCACCGCGCGGACCGCGTGGCCCGGATTGCAGAACGACAAAACCGGGAAGATTCTGGCATTCGCTGCCGATCCCATAGGTAACCCACGCTCCCATGCTCGGACGTCCGAACTGCGTTGAACCAGTGTTCATGAACAACTTGGCGGGCGCATGGTTAAATACGTCAGTCGCGCAGGTTTTAAGAATTGTAATGTCGTCAACGATTCCGGCTGTGTGCGGAAAGAGTTCAGAAACGAAAGCTCCGCTTTGACCGTGCTGGCTGAACTTGCGGCGCGTGCCAAGAAGTTTCGGAGGATCCTTTGCAAACGTATCCATGAACGCGAAACGTTTGCCCTCGATGTACGACTTCGGAATCGCCTGTCCGTTGTATTTAACAAGGTCAGGCTTGTAATCGAAGAGTTCCAGTTGACTCGGCCCGCCGGCCATGAACAGGTAAATGATGTTCTTCGCTTTGCCACCAAAGTGCGGAAGTTTTGGTTCCAGCGGGTTAACGAGCTTCGCCGGCCCGGCACCGAACAATTTGTTTTCGCTCATCAACGCGCCGAGGGCGATTCCACCAAGGCCAATCGCACATTTGCTGAAGAAATGACGGCGGGTGATCTCTTCGAGATTTCCTTGATGCTGCGGATTAACAAAAAAATGGGACATAGGTCACTCTCTGGAAATCGTTTCGTCGAGGTTCAACAGGACACGAGCGACGGTGATCCACGCAGCCAGGTTTTTGGCGTCGACATCTTTCGGCGCCTCTTTCCCAACGAACTGCGCTGCCTCCGCGTCCGCAGCAGTGAAACTCTTCAGCTCATCATCGAGTAACTGCTTAAGACGTTCGCGTTCGTCCTTCTTTGGCTCGCGCGCAAGGCAAAGCTGAAATGCATAATCCAGCCGTTTCGTTTCGTTTCTTGGCTCATCCTTCAACACACGCAACGCCAGTCCCTTCGCCATTTCGACGAACGCTTGTTCATTCAACAGCGTCAGCGATTGCAACGGTGTGTTCGAACGAATTCGTCGCGTGCACACACTTGTCGAATCCGGAGCATCAAACACAACCAATGAAGGCGGCGGCGTCGCGCGGTAGAAGAACGTATACATTCCGCGGCGGTATCGACCGGAACCGCTGCTCACGTTCCAATCCCGCTTTACCTGCCCGAGAGTCATGACGCCATCGGGAATTGGCGGGTAAACGCTCGGGCCGCCGATATCGCCCGATAGCAAGCCGGCAGCAGCGAGTTCAACGTCACGAACAACCTCGGCTTCCAGACGGAATCGGTTTTGCCGCGCCAGCAATTTATTGTACGGATCACGTTCTTTGAGGTCAGGACGCATGTTTGACGATTGCCGGTAAGTCGCAGAGGTCACAATCAACCGGTGCATCTTTTTCAGACTCCACTGTTGATTCATGAACTCGCGCGCAAGCCAGTCGAGGAGTTCGGGATGGCTTGGAGCAGTCCCCTGGGTACCGAAATCATTGTCCGTCTCCACAATGCCTTTGCCGAAATAACGCATCCAAATGCGATTGATCGTGACGCGTGCGGTGAGTGGATTTTTTGGATCAACCAGCCATTTCGCGAGATCAAGACGGTTTGCCGAGTTATCGATGCCCCGCACGGAACCCCCCATTTGGTCACTGACAATCTTGGGAAATCCGGGAAACACGCGCGCGGCATGGCGGGTGAAGTCGCCTTTTGTGAAAACAAATGACTCACGTGGTTCTTTCCGTTCTTCCAAAACCATTGTGCTTGTGACCTGCGGCTTTTGTTTTTCCAACTTCAAGTACTTCGCCTTCTGTTTTTTGTAGGCTTCGTCGCCTTTCTTAACCTCATCGACCAACAAGAGCTTTTCTTTCAGGGTGCGCTTGTCCGGAGTCGTTTCCAAAACGCGTTTTATCGCGGATGACAATTTGGCAATTTCGGCGGTTGATAGCGCTTTTTGCCACTCGGTCACGGCGTCCGCCGTTTCGCTGATGTAACGTGTGAGGGCCGACTCGAGTTGATCGAGTTCTTTCTTGTGTCGCTCGATCTTTTCTTGCTCAGGCCCGGTCGCCAGCTGCAGGTCTGGCTCGTCCTGGTTGTTGAGAAAAGCAAACAGCTGATAATATTCCTTCTGCATTAACGGATCGAACTTGTGGTCGTGGCATTGGCAACAACCGACTGTCAGGCCAAGCCAGGTTGTTCCAGTGGTGTTGACACGATCGAACACCGACTCAATGCGAAACTGTTCTTTATCGATGCCACCTTCCTGGTTGATCATCGTATTCCGATAAAAGCCCGTCGCGATTTTCTGATCCGCTGTCGCATTGGGGAGCAGGTCGCCGGCAACTTGCTCGATCGTGAACTGATCGAAAGGCATATCGGCGTTGAACGCGTTGATCACCCAATCGCGGTATTTCCAAATTTGCCGGGGCGCGTCGACGCTATACCCGTTCGAATCGGCATAATGCGCTGCGTCCAGCCAATGACGCGCCCAGCGTTCGCCGTAATGAGGATTGTTCAACAAGCGATCGACCACTTTCTCGTATGCGTCCGCACTTGTATCTTTTAGGAACAGATGCACCTCTTCAACTGACGGCGGCAATCCAATGAGGTCCAGGTACACGCGCCGGATTAGAGTAACTTTGTCCGCCCCCGCCGATGGTTTCATATTCTGCTTTTCCAACTTCGACACAACAAAACTGTCGATTGGATTTCGCACCCATTTTTTATTTCTGACTTTGGGCACTTCGACGACTGCTGGCGGTGGGACAAAACTCCAATGTAAAATGGCATCGGGCTTTTCGTTGGCCGGCGCTTTCGCGCCTTCATCCACCCAGCGCTTCAACAACGCGATCTTCTCCTCGTCGAGTGGTGATTTTTTGTAGGGCATGCGAGGGAGATCTTTCGCAGTGCCTTGAACCGCTTTGATTAACAAGCTCTCTTCGCCTTTCCCGGCAACGACAGCGGGTCCCGATTGCCCCCCTGTGAAAAGTGCTGCCGCGGTGTCAGCACGTAAGCCGTGCTTCTGCTGAGTCGTACTGTGACATTGATAACAAGCCGTCGAGAGGATTGGCTTGATCTCTTTCATGTAGTCAACGGGTTCGGCTGCAAGACGTGCAAGCGAGGTCAAAAGCACGGCATGTGAAGCAAACAAGAACTTATAGGAACACCAGTTTCGTATTCGTTTCATCAATGGCGGAGGCAACAAGGTTTACTCTGTTGCTAATCCTAAATCCAGATTGTTCTCCGAAATATAGGCGTCGACAGCATGGATTCGGTGCGAAGATTGAATTTCAGTCCGATTATGGCTCTTAGGCAGCGGCCCAGTTAGCGAAACAGCGATCGCGGTAATTCCATCAATTCGCCTTCTTTGATAGCAAATACACGATCGCGTTTTGTAGGCTTTACCGGGTGTGTTCCAGTGAAGCTGCCAAACGCTGGCAGCACAGCGATCTCCTCGCCAAAAAGGAAACAGGGCAGTCGTAGATTGGATCCAAAATCCTGGTGAAATGAAATCGACGGATGAAGATGCCCGGCCAAAACGTATCGACTCTTCACCGGGTTCGGCTCGTGACAGAACGCGAACGGTCCTTCGAGCAATTCATTACCGAGCGGTTCGATATTCCAACATTCGGGCGGACGCCCGGCGAGCCGGTCGTGATTGCCGGTGATCAATTGGGTCTTCAATGTTTTGTGCCGACCGCACCACGCATCGAGCGCTTCCATCGTCGCCGCGCTTCGACCGGTTCGGGCGTGAAGAAAATCTCCGAGGATCAGAAGCCGTTCGGCACAACTCGTCGTCAGCAAGGTGTCGAGTCGTTGTAAATCGTGTGCCGTCAAATTCTCCGGCACCGCCACTCCCGCATGGCGAAACGTCGAGGCTTTACCGAAATGCGGATCGCTGATGATCAGCGTCGAGGCTGACTTCCAAAAAATTGCTGCTTCAGCAAACAATTCGAATTGTTCTCCTGCACAGATGAACGCCAATGACTTCACGCGGTCTCCTTCGCAGCCGCTGCTTCGAGTTGTTCCGCCATCCGATGAATGCGATCGGTCCATTTTTCCGAACTGACATTCGCCTGCACGAACGATGCCCAGAGCGGAAATGAAAGCGGCGTCAAACGCGGCGTTTCCAGCAGCGTGACTTTTAAACGGGACACTTCTTCGAGCGTCGATTTCATTCGCTTGATCTCCAATTGCCGCTCGAGCACTTCACGACGCGCCTGCTGCAACAACAGATTCTCAGGATCATAACGGGAAAAGACGTCATAAAAAAGTCCGCTCGATGCCTGGATTTGCCGCGTGCTCTTGGAGGCGCCGGGAAATCCCTGGAATACCAGGCCGGCGATGCGAGCGATTTCGCGGAATTGACGTTTCGCCAACTCCGTGGAATTCAGACACGCGAGCAAATCATCGACGAGATGATCCGGCGTAAGAACCCGTTGCCACTGCTTTGCATCAAGGGAAACATCGGCACTACAGAGAATCCCAAAACCGTAATCATTGATCGTGACCGAAAGTGAACGGGGAAGAATCTGCGCAATGCGATGGGCGAACAATGCCGCAAGCCCTTCGTGCACCAATCGCCCGCCAAAGGGAAAAATAAAATGATGCGTGCCGTCGCGCAGCGTTAAGCGTTCGATGAGCAACTCGTCGGGATTCGGAATGGTCGACCACGAGTTTTGAATTTCCAGCACTGGACGCGCGGCTTTCATCTCGCGCCCTTGGAAGACGCCATTTTTGGCCTCGGACATTTTGACGCGAACAAACGCCGCGAGCTGGGAGGAGAGCGGCATCTTTCCACCCATCCATTGCGGAACCGCGCCGCCAGCCTTTTTTGCCCGACGCACATACGCCACCATGTCCCGGACGCGAACAAATTCGAGCGCATGGCCGGCAAAGCTAAAACGCTGGCCGGGTTTCAAACGCGCAACAAACGACTCCTCCGTCGTCCCGAGCGAACCCCCTTTGACGAAACGAATCGAAACCGCGCTGTCGCTTGTAATGGTGCCGATGGACATGCGATGAAAGTGCGCCAGGTGCGGCTCAGTCATCGAGTATTGGCCATCGGCTTTTACGACACGTTTGAACTGTGGATACGCCTGCAATGCCGAACCGCCGCGTGTGACGAAGTCGAGACACCATTGCCACTCAGCATCGGTGAGATGTCGATAAGCGTGGGCGCCTTTTACTTCTTCACGCAACGCGCATTCATCGAAACCACCACCGAGAGCGATCGTCACCATGTGTTGCACGAGCACATCGAGCGGACGATCGAGTGGCTCACGTTTTTCCAAAGCCGTTGCAGCAATTGCTTCGCGCACCGCCGCGAACTCAACCAACTCCAACGCGTGAGCAGGCACGCAAATAATTCGACTCACGGCGCCCATTCGATGCCCGCTGCGCCCGGCACGTTGAAGAATGCGGGCGACACCTTTTGGCGCGCCCACCTGGATCACTTGTTCGACGGGTGGAAAATCGACGCCAAGATCGAGGCTCGCCGTGCAGACGACGCAGCGAATGGAACCTTCGCGCAAACGATTCTCTACCTGCTCGCGCAATTCACGATCAACCGAACCGTGATGCAGCGCTACCTCTCCAAGCCACTCGGGCTTGGCCTCAACCAACGCACGAAACCATATTTCTGTTTGCGACCGTGTATTCGTGAACAGCAAAGTCGTCTTCGCGCGCTCAAGATATTTTAAAACCTGCGGCAGCAGATTGAGTCCCAGGTGGCCCGCCCACGGAAATCCTTCCACATGTTTTGGGATGAGGACCTTTACTTCGATCTTCTTCTTCAAGTCGGCGGAGATCATGACCGGTTCCGATGCCGGGTTGCTGCCGACGAGAACGCGCATCGCTTCGTCAAGATTGCCTAACGTTGCAGAAAGCCCCCATGTGCGCAGATGTGGAAACCAGGCACGGAGACGCGCGAGGCAAAGCTCGGTTTGAACACCGCGCTTGCTCCCCATCAACTCGTGCCATTCGTCGACAACGACAGTCTTCAACGACTGCATTTTCTCGCGGGTATCCGGATGAGAGAGGAGAAGGGATAAACTTTCCGGCGTTGTGACGAGGGCACTGGGAAATTCTTTTCGTTGCTTCGCACGCATTGCCGCGGAGGTGTCCCCGGTTCGCAATTCAACCCGCCAGGGCAGTTTCAAATCGGCCACCGGTTTCGACATCGCGTTTACCGTATCGTTGGCCAGCGCGCGGAGTGGCGTAATCCAAAGCAGTTGAAGCGGAGCCGTTTCACGGGGCTTTTCGGGGTGCGCCTCGAGCCACTCCATCAAAGCCGGTATCCACGTCGAATAGGTTTTCCCTACACCAGTCGGTGCGTGCACAAGGCCGCTTTTGCCGTGAAGAAATGCCGACCAAACCTCGCGTTGATAGGAGAAAGGTTTCCAATTCTTCGATTGGAACCATTGTTCAAGGATGTCGGTCGCTCGGCCGAACTGCACAGTTCAATGTGTACCAAAAAAGCGCCCGACTAAAGTCGGTTCATGAGGCGTCGAAATTAATTCGAACGCAGATATCCAATTAAATCAATTAACTGCTGCGGCTGCAGTGGCTCCAAAAGTCCTTCGGGCATCAAGGACGTTGCCGACTCGTTCAATGTTTTGATGTTATCTCGCGGGACAACACGCTTTTCATTGCTGCGGCTCAAAATGGTGACGGAACCCGGATTGGAATCGGCCATCAACCCAGAAACAACTTCCCCATCTTTCGTTTCAAGTTCGAAGGCAACGTACTCGTTCCGGATATAACCACTGGGGTTCACGATGTTAGCCAGCAGGAAATCGATGTCTTTGCGGTCAACACCGGTCAGGTCGGGGCCAATCGAATTTCCTTCTCCGAACAACTTGTGGCAAACACCGCACGATTGCTGAAAGAGCTTCTTTCCTTCCACAAGATTTGGTTTCGGCTCACGGCCCGCAGCGCCAGAGGGTTTAAGGACCAGCTTCAACTCGTTAATGAAATTCTGTTTGTCCGTCGGTGAGTCGCTTTGGAATTTTCCCCACATTTTCTGAATGCGGGCTGTGAGCGCAGGGACTTTTAAACCGGCCATTTGTCGCACCTGCTCCATCGAAACTTCTTTCAAAGGAATCACCCCTGCTTCCACAGCCGTCATCAACTCTGCAGCAGATGCAGGCCGGGCGGCGAGAAGTTGAATGGCCCTCGCGCGCAACGGCGGCGAGAACTTCGGATAGAATGCGATGATTTTTTGCGTCGCCTGTTCTGAGGGCAGTTGCTGCAACGCTCCGAGCGCAGCCGAGCGCACCCCTTCCGATGAAGCGTGTTCCAGAATAGTAAGGAAGTGTGGAATCAGTTCCGGCTTGCGCGTCGCCGCCAGAGTTTCGATCAACGTGATGTGTTCAGCTTCGTTGCGTTTGTCGTCGCGGATTCGTTCGAGCGCACTCGCGTGCGCTTCTGGCACTCCGAATCGAACGCCTGTTTGCAATACTAACGGATGTTCCCGGGCTTCTGCGGGCAATGCTGCAAACCATTGCCCCACAGCGCCAGATGGTTTCGGCGACGTCCGTCCCGCTAATGCTTCGTTCATACCCCGAAGCAACGCCTCGGTTTCGGCGGTCAAACGCCAACCATTCACCGGAGGCGCAAATTTTGCCGCATCGTTTAACAACGTCACACACGCTCCGAGATCAATCGCGGTTCCTTCAGTGGTATAACGACGTGAAATGCGTTGCAAAATATCCTTACGAACAAGCCGGGATTGCCAAACGCGTTTGTCTGCAAAAATCTTCAGGATGCCCGCGCGGTTAGTAATTGCATGCTCCTCCATCGCCCACCAGAGCAGTAAAGGAATATGCGGATCTTCACTGTCGTCGCGCAAAAGAAGTTCGTGCAGGACCGGGAGTGCGATGTTGGGCGACAACCGGCGAATGGAACAAGCCAACTGGGCGCGGACATCGGGGCTGCTGTCCGTCTTCGCCATGTAAACCAACGCCGCAGCGGGTTTTTGTGAAATCCTCCTTTTATCGCCAAGGAAACGAACGGACCATTTGCGGACGGTTTCATTGGAATGGACGAGACCGCTGAGGGCGACTTTGTCATCAAATCCGCCACTAACATACAGCGCCCATAATACTTCGGTTTGGAGATGGCTGCTACCGCGCGACAGTTGTTCTATCAGACGGGGGACAACGGTCCGGTCGTGACGCTCTGCGAGCAGCCGCTGCGCGCCGCGAACAAACCAGTCGTTAGTATGGCCAAGCAAATCTACGAGCTGGCTGCTGGAAAGCTTTTGGAGGTTGAACGGAACCGGAACTTTGTTCGCGTCCGCATCATTCCGTTCAATTTTATAAACGCGCCCGTTGCTCCGGTCCCACGTATCCAGCGGATCGACGTGGGTTGCTCGTTTGTCACACCAATCCGCAATATAGAGCGCTCCGTCCGGCCCAGCGGCGCAGTCGACCGGGCGAAACAATTCGTCGTCCGTCTTCATTAAAAATCCGCCAAAGGTTGATGTGAACGTTGAGCGCTGCCGATCGAGGGTCGCCCAATAAACAGCGTGATCCAGTGTGTTTCCAAAAACATATTTTCCTTCGAACTCATTCCCGAACGCGCCTCCGTGGTAAACGATTCCGCCAATAGATATATGCAATCCTTTGTAGCCGGAGAATGGGACATGATCGAAATAGCCGTAGGCGTGAGGATTGTGCAGGGCGCCGTGTTTGCCGAAGTTTTTGATGTAATAGGCGCCCTGCCGCATGTGGAGCATTTTTTCGTAATAGTTCGTTCCCGCGAAAATTTCGCCGTCCGAATCAAAATCCATTCCCCATGTATTACCGCCACCTTCAGCAAACACTTCGAACGCGTGGGTCACTGGATGGTACCGCCAGATTGCCTGCTGAAACTCCTTCCCGTGAACATTTGCCGTAACCGTGCTGCCTTGGGCACCGTAAAGCCAGCCGTCTGGACCCCAGGTCAATGAATTCGCCAACGCGTGTGCGTCTTCCATTCCGAAGCCGGAAAGCAACACTTCTGGATCACTGTCCGGGATGTCATCACCGTTCTTGTCGGGATAGAAGAGTAGATAGGGTGCCTGCAGGACGAACGCACCGCCGTAGCCGAGCGCCAATCCCGAACAAAGATTCAGTCCAGTGAGGAAATCTTTAAATTGATCCATCCGACCATCGCCATCGGTATCCTCGCAAATTGTAATTCTGTCGGCGCCTTGTGGACCACGCGGTGGAGGCTCTGGCACACGGTCGTAGGTGGTCCGCAAATATGAGTCGACCTTCACCGGCTTCAATCCCGCAGGTGTTGGGTACTGAAGATATTGAATCACCCACATGCGACCCCGATTATCAAACGTGACAGAAATGGGCTGGCGAATCTCGGGTTCGCTCGCAACGAGTTTTACTCGAAAACCATCGATGACTTTCATCCGCTGAAGGGCATCGGCCGGTGTAGCGGCTCGCATCGGCAATACCGTCGCGCAAAAGAGAGTCGCAGCGAAAGCGAACGTTTGGTGGTACACAGCGATAGTTTTCGCAAACCGATCGGTTCCTGACAAGCCGCCGCAGCCGAACCAAAACTCTCGCCGCCGCGAACATGATTCTCTAAGTTCGCATCATGAAACCCACCGTGACGGCATTTGCGTTGGCTTTTTCTTTGAGGCTCTTCGCAGCCGAAGAACATTTGCCGAAAACCGAGCCGCTCACCATGAGTGGCGATATCTCTGCGCAGATGGTTTCGGGAATCAGCAGATTTCTCGACGCGGAAACAGAACGCTCCATCGAACGACGAAAATCACGTTGGCATTATGACTTTACGTCTATCGCAGCTTACGAGCGCTCTATCGTCGGAAATCGCAATCATCTTCGAACGATAATCGGTGCAGTAGACGAGCGCGTTCCCGTGCGGGATGATCTGCAGTTTGTAAGCAGCACGCAAAGTTCGGCTGTCCTTGCTGAGACAGAACGGTTCACCGTTTATGTTGTACGCTGGCCCGTCTTCGACGACGTCTTTGCGGAAGGACTGTGGGTAAAGCCGAAAGGTTCAGCCATCGCGAAGGTAATTGCTTTGCCTGATGCTGACCAAACACCCGAGATGGTCATGGGCCTGGCGCCCGGAATCGCTCCCGAATCGCAATTTGCACGTCGGCTGGCCGAAAGCGGATGCGAAGTAATCGTTCCGACCCTTATCAGTCGAGAGGATACATTTTCGGGTAATCCAAAGATCAATCGCTTCACAAATCAGCCGCACCGCGAGTGGATTTATCGTCAGGCATTTGAATTAGGCAGGCACATCATTGGTTATGAAGTTCAGGAAGTTTTGGCCGCAGTGGATTTCTATTCGGCGACGAACAGCTCAGCAAACATTGGTGTGATTGGCTATGGTGAAGGTGGATTGATCGCTTTTTACGCTGCTGCGCTCGATACACGAATTAAAGCTACGGTTGTCAGCGGTTATTTCGACTCCCGGCAAGGCCTCGCGACCGAGCCGATTTACCGCAACGTATTTGGATTGTTGGAGGAATTCGGCGACGCAGAGATTGCGAGCCTCATCATGCCTCGACGTCTCGTGCTCGAGTACAGCCCTTCACCAGAAGTTAGCGGACCGCCGTCCCCACACGATGCCCGCGCTGGTGCCGCACCGGGAAAAATTTCGACACCGGATTTCGGCGTTGTGTCGAATGAATTCAATCGGTTGGCGGCGTTGTTGGGCAATACGAATAAAGAACTGTTAAACGCTTCTTTCATTGCCCACGGAAAGCCGGTCATCCCCGGGTCCCCTGAAGCGCTCGTCCCGTTTTTAACCGCGTTCGGCATTTCGTCCGATCAATTGGACCTAAGTAGCAAGGGTGCGTTAACCACGCACGCAAATGCATCAGTTGCCGAACGGCAAAAGCGTCTCGTCACTCAACTGACGGAGCACACACAAAAAATCTTTCGAGAGTCGGAACGCAAACGGGAGGAGTTCTTCTGGAGTCGGCTGAATTACGATTCTTTGGCGAACTACGAATCATCAACAAAGCCGTTTAGGGAGATATTTCGGGATCAGGTGATTGGGCGTTTCACGAACTCATTTCTGCGGGCGAACGCAAAAACGCGGAAAATAAATCAGACTGACACGTGGACGGCATACGAAGTCGTGCTCGACGTCTACCCGGAAGTGTTTGCGTGGGGACAGTTGCTCATTCCATTCGATATAAACGGAAACGAAAAGCGACCGGTTGTCGTTTGCCAGCACGGACTCGAAGGTCTCCCGCAGGACATAGTCACAACAGATATCAACGCAGAGCCGTACCGCTACTACCAAGGCTTCGCATCGAAGCTCGCGGACCGCGGCTTCGTTGTTTTCGCGCCGCATAATCCTTATCGCGGCGGCGATCGTTTCCGCGTGCTACAGCGCAAAGCGAACCCGCTCAATAAGTCGCTGTTCTCGGTGATCGCCGCCCAGCACGAGCAGATTCTGAATTGGCTTGAGACATTGCCGTTCGTCGATTCTTCCCGCATCGGCTTTTACGGCCTCTCCTACGGCGGCAAATCGGCGATGCGCCTTCCCGCATTGATCGATCGCTATGCGCTGTCTATTTGTTCTGGCGATTTCAATGAGTGGGTTGGAAAAAATGTCTCCGTTGATTTTCGAAATAGTTACATGTTCACGGGCGAATATGAGATGCCTGAATTCAATCTGGGCAGCACCTTCAACTACGCAGAGATGGCCGCGCTCATCGCGCCTCGTCCGTTTATGGTCGAGCGAGGTCATAGTGATGCGGTGGGGTTGGATTCATGGGTGGCCGCCGAATATGCCAAGGTCCGGAAACTCTACGACGAACTTGGCATTGGAGATCGAACCAAGATTGAGTATTTCAACGGGCCGCATCGCATTAATGGAATTGAGAGCTTTCGTTTCGTCGAACGTTTGAAGAAAGATTAGCCGCAGGAGGTTCTCTTAGCGGGCGACAATCTGAAGCACTGATTGCAAGGAAGTCACTCACACTTACGTTCGTTACGATTGGATGCCGCTATGACGGACGTACACTGGATCGGTTATCGACTTGCATGCAAAGTGGCATTGGCGCTGATCGCGTTGATCGTTGTCGTCGGCTTTTCGCAGAGTGGAATTCTGGACACCGTGATTTCAGTGGCATGCCTGGCCGTTCCCGCCACTTTGATTGTTGTTCACGGACGTATGCCGGCAGCGCTCGCCTTCATTTTCGTTACTGCAGCGTTACTCAGTGCAGCCGGATGGGCATGGAATCTTTACCAAAGAATTCCGCATTTCGACGGCATCGTTCACGTTCTCAGCACGCTGGCGATGACACTGTTCGTCGCGTTTTATTTCTATGGCGAGTTTCTACAAGTTTACAGAGGCCATTCGCTGTTGCTGGCAATTACATTAATCTCGATCGGTGTCGCCATAGGCGCGACCTGGGAAGTCATCGAATATTTTCTCATCCCAGCAGCAAAGATGGGCTTTTACGACACGATCACCGACCTGATCGCAGATTTCCTCGGAGCAACCCTTTCAGTCCCGCTGGTTCATTGGGCACGAATGGATCGAATTACATCTGACCGTGCTAATCGAGCTTAAGGCAACGCAGCACGCCAGCCGCGTTTTAATTGTGCGCTTAAATCTTCGACGATACTCGCGTGGTCAGCATGACCGGCAATGTTTATATTTTCGTCAGGATCGTTTTTGTGATCGTACAATTCGCGCCCCGCTACAGCTTTCGTGTCGCGATTGATCCACTCCACGTATCGATAACGATCAGTGCGCATGGCATAGCCCATCAGGTTATTGGGGCGTGGATATTGGCTGAACGCCGCTTTCTTCCACGGCTGACTTGGTTTTGAGAGAAGTGGAACGAAGCTTTTGCCTTCGAGTCCATCCGGACGTGTTAAGCCGGCCAATTCAGCGAGCGTTGGAAAAATATCGACGAATTCGACGAGGGCATCGGTCTTCGATCCACGCTTTTTCTGCCCAGGCACACTGATCATCAGCACCGAACGCGTCGCGATTTCAAAGTTGGTGTGTTTGCACCACATGCCGTGTTCCCCCAATTGCCAGCCATGATCTCCCCAAAGGATAATGATCGTGTTATCGCGAAGACCGAGTTTGTCGAGAGCAGTGAGAACTTTTCCAACTTGTGCATCCATATAGGTCGTCGCGGCGTAGTACCCGCGAATCAATTCCCGTGCCTGTTGATCTGAAACGGGGCCTTGTTGTGGCATGCCGTCATAATTCCGCAGCTCTCTCCAATCAATCATTGCCGGCGGGAAAACGTCCTTCGGTGGAAAAGGATTTTTTGCCAGCTTCATGTTTTCGGCCTTGTACAGATCGTAATATTTTTTCGGCGCATCGAATGACAGGTGAGGCTTATGAAACCCAACCGCGAGGAAGAAAGGCTGGTTTTTAACTTTCGTCATTACTTCTATTGCCTTTTCTGCAGTTTGACCATCAGGCAACGCCGCGTCGTCGACATCTGGTGCAGACCAGGGTGGACGGCCTTTGGCACCTTTTCTCGTCTTTGTTTTGCCGTTAGGACCCGAGGGCTTCTTCTCCGCGACAAACGTAAACGGAAAGCTGTGTTCCGTGACGTCATCCGGATCAACAATCCGTCGGCCGTCCTTCGTGTTTCCGAGGTCGACTACAAATGATGGGGCGCTCCACGACTTCGGATCATCAAGGCCGCTATGATAAATCTTTCCGAACGATTGGCAGAAGTACCCGTTGTTCTTGAAATGTTGCGGTAGAGTTACGACGTCGGGAATCGTATCGCGAAAATGGTCTTCCAAATTGTAGATCTTCGTTGTGTCTGGGCGGCGGCCGGTAAGGAGGGATGTCCGGGATGGAGAACAGACGGCCTGCTGGCAATAGGCGCGATTGAAGAGAAGCCCGCGTTTGGCCAAAGCATCGATGTTTGGCGATTTAATTCCCTTCACACCATAACATCCCAACTCAGGTCGAAGGTCATCCACGGCAATGAATAAAACGTTTAGTTTCTTTTCAGCCGCCTGGGCGGAAAAGGCTCCGCTGACAACAAGCACACCGAGGGCAAACGCAAAAAACTTTTTCATGCTTTGACCGTCAGACGTAATCTGAGACAAATCGTTACGATGAAATTTCCCAGGCCAATGTTCCGGACGATTTTTCAATCACATCGGTTCTTGCCGCTGCTCTTTGTAATCCTTTCTGCGTCATTGACTGCTCTCGCGGTAGAACCCAAAAAAGCCCCTTTGACGCCCCACCTGTCCCCTCTGTTGGTGAACAAGGAAGGGCATCCAATCACCACCAAGAAAGCGTGGCTGGAGCAACGCGAAAACATTCGTAGTAACTGGCTTGCCGCTCTCGGCACCGACCTGCCCACGAAATCCATTCCACTGAAAACTGAATTCCTGGAAAAAGAAGATTTGCCAGCCTTCACGCGACAACACGTTAGATATCAAATCGAGGAAAGGGTCTCCCGGGACGGTTACTTACTAACGCCTAAACAAATGAAAGGCAAAGCTCCGGCGATCGTTGTATTCCACCCGACCACTTACTTGCAGGCAAAGGGCGTCGCCGGCCTCGCAGCCGAATATGCCGACGAAAAACGACAGGGGATCCAACTCGTCGAACGGGGATTTATCGTCTGGTGTCCGCGAAACTTTATCTTCGACGAAGTGCCCGATGTCAAAGATGGCATTCAGTTATACACAGCGAATGTCGAAAAACTTCACAAAAAACATCCACAACGAACGGGAATGGGTCAAATGGTTTTGGACGCAATTCGGGCCGCTGATTTTGTCGAGTCACTGCCAAATGTGGCGAAGGATCGAATTGGAGCCATCGGCCACTCTCTGGGAGGCAAACAAGTTCTTTACGCAGCGGCATTCGACGACCGCTACAAAGCCGTCGTATCCAGCGAGGGAGGTATCGGCCTTTCATTTAGCAATTGGGAAGCCGTGTGGTATTTGGGGCCGCAAATCAAAAGGCCTGAATGGAACTTAGAAAATCACCAGGTATTGGCATTGGTTGCGCCTCGCGCCTTTTTCTTGCTCGCAGGCAATTCAGCTGACGACGACCGCAGTAGCAATTTCATCGAGGCGGTTCGACCAGTCTACAAACTCTTTAAGGCAGAAGATCGCGTGACATGGCTGAATCATCATCTCGGGCATCGTTATGCGCCCGAAGCGCGGGAGGCGGCAGAGGGCTTTTTGGATAAAAACCTGAAGTAGGCCCACTCCAGCCAAATTGACACGTCGGCAGATTTCCGGTAACACTGTGAATGTTCATTCTGAATAAATATTCACGTGGAAACAATCAATTTGCAGAACGTTCATCTCGCAGCGCGGTTGTATTACATCGACAACCTGCCGCAGTCCGAGATTGCACGGTCTTTACACGTGTCTCAGGCGAAAGTATCCCGACTCCTGACGGAAGCACGCGAGCGCGGCATTGTTCGCATTTCCGTGGCTGATTTTGATTTCCGCGATTCCACGCTGGAAACGAAGCTGGTGCGCCATCTTGGAATTCTCTCTGCCATCGTAGTTCGGACGGCCGCTGCTGAGAATAACGGTGAACAGCGAAAGATCGTCGCGCACCTCGTCGCCCGTGCCATTGCCGACAGCATCAACGCAAACCATACGGTAGCCGTTTCCGGTGGACGCACGTTGTGCGAGGTTGCACGACATCTACCGTCATCCCACAAAAATGGGGTTACGGTTCTTCCGGCCATGGGAAGCGTTCGAGCGCAAATCGGGACGGTGGATGCTGTTGAAGTCGCGCGCACCATTGCCAATCACTGTGGCGCATCCGTCGTGATGCTGAATTCGCCGGCGTTTTTACCAGACAAGAAGACGCGCGATACATTTTTGGCCCTTGAGCAAATCCGCTCCGTCCGCAGTAGGCTTTCACAGGCAAATCTCGCTCTCGTGGGAATCGGCACTCTTTCCAATTCGGTGTTCATCGAAAATAAATTACTCACCAAAGCGCATGTTGAGGAACTGCACGACGCCGGTGTTGTTGGAGAAATTTGTGGACGGTTCTTCGATAAAAACGGAACGGAATGCGACACGAAGTGGCGTGATCGGGTGGTAAGTATCGAATTCTCTCAATTGCGCCGCATCCCCAACGTCACGGCTATTGTCTTGGGTGAAGATCGCGTGCAGGCAATCCGCGCCGCAGCCGCAGGTCAGTTGATCAAATCGCTCGTCACCGATGAGCGGACGGCGATGGCTTTACTCGATAGCGAACTAAATAGTTCGTCCGGAAAAACCAGAAAACGAAAAGTATGAAAACTCTTGTTTTAACTGTGCTACTGCTAGCGCCGTCGGTATTTGCCGACTCAAAATCGACACAAACTCTCAAGAGCGACTGGAATGTCACCGCCCATGTTCCGTTCGAACAATTCAAAATCCAAAGCCACCGCGGCGCTGGCGTGCTCGCGCCGGAAAATACCCTCGAGGCGTTCCAACTGGGATGGAAGATTGGAACCATTCCAGAGTCGGATTTGCGGACAACGAAAGATGGCGTGATCGTCGCATTTCATGACAACGACTTCAGTCGCGTTGTCAAAAATGCCAGCGAGGAACTCAAAAAGAAAGGCGTGCAAGACCTCACGTTTGAGGAACTCCGCAAACTCGATGTGAGTCGATCCGTCGGCAACAACTTCACCGAAGGCCACGTCTCCAAGATTACCGAAGTGTTTGCTTTAATGAAAGGACATCCGGAAAGGCACCTTTATTTGGATATCAAAAATGTCGATCTGAAACAGCTCGCCTCCGAAGTGAAAGAGTTTACCGTGGAAAAACAGGTAATCCTCGCCAGCACAAAATACGAAATCATCCATCAATGGAAGAAGCTCGTTCCGGAATCCAACACGCTTCTCTGGATGGGTGGCGACGAAAAGAAACTGAAGCAGCGTTTTGAGGAACTACGAAAAAGTGATTTCTCGGACGTTACCCAATTGCAGATTCATACTCGGCTAAACAAAAGCGGCGACAGTAATGAACCGTTTAACGTTCCACAGAAGTTTCTGATCGATGTAGGGAAGGAATTACGCGCGCACGGAATCCTATATCAAACATTGCCTTGGGACAGTTCAGACAAGCAAACCTTCTGGACCCTTTTAGATTTGGGCTTTGCATCTTTTTCAACGGATTTCCCGGATGCCGCTTTGAAAGCAGTCAAAGACTATTACAGCGAACACAATCATTGAGAACATGATCCCCACACCACTTACGCTTGCTGAGGCGCTCGCTTCTGCCCGCGAAACGCGGGACCTGGAAATCGGTTCGAAAATCTTAGCGAAAACCGTCGATGTCTTTTGCCGTCAATTTCCCAAGCGCAGCGCTGTCATCATCGCTGATGAAAACACTTTTCGCGTCGCTGGCCGGGAAATAGCCAAGGCCTTCGCTAAAAGCGGGGTTTCATGTGAATCTCCATTTATTTTCACAGCGCCCGACCTCTACGCCGAATTCCGGTTTGTCGAGGAGTTGGAGCAATCATTGAAGGCACACAACGCGATCCCTGTGGCCGTCGGCTCAGGAGTTATCAACGATCTTACCAAACTCGCGGCGCATCGAACGGCACGGCCTTACCTGTGTGTCGCAACTGCGGCATCGATGGATGGTTATACAGCATTCGGCGCCTCAGTGACGTACAAAGGGGCGAAGCAGACCTTCACGTGCCCCGCACCCGTAGCAGTCGTGGCCGATGTTGACGTGATTCGCGCCGCGCCACCGGAAATGACCGCTTCAGGTTACGCCGATTTATTGGCAAAGATAACTGCCGGCGCGGATTGGATTTTCGCGGACGCGCTGGGGGCAGAGCGAATTGATACGCAATCGTGGAACATTGTCCAAGGGCGTTTGCGCGAGTGCCTCAAAAACCCAAAAGCCGCACGTTCTGGTGACGCGAATGCAATCTTTGGCCTGACGGAAGGCCTGATGCTCGGCGGATTCGCAATGCAATCTTCGAAGTCCAGTCGTCCCGCTTCTGGTGCTGAACACCAGTTCAGCCATTTGTGGGACATGCAACACCACACGCATAATGGCGTCGCTCCGTCACACGGTTTTAAAGTTGGAGTTGCCACGCTCGCCGTCACCGCTCTCTACGAACAAATTTTCCAAGCGCCGATCGAGCGCCTCGATGTGTCCTCCTGCGTAGCAAACTGGCCGGATGAAAAGGCTCTTGAAAAGTCCGTTCGCACCGTCTTCGCCGGTGACGAGTTCCTCGATACGATATGGGAAGAAACGCGCGCAAAATACGTGAGCCGCGACCAACTCACCAATCAGCTCAATCAATTGCGCAGCGCCTGGCCCGACATCAAAACCAAGCTACAGCGACAATTGATTCCCTTTACCGAAGCGAAACAGATGCTGGAAGACGTCGGAGCCCCAACCGAGCCTGAGCAAATTGGTATATCGCGCGAGCGGTTACGTAATTCATTCATGCCCGCGTATTACTTGCGCCGTCGCTTTACGATCCTTGATGTGGCAGTCCGTACTGGCCTGCTTGAGTCCAGCCTTGCCTCGATTTTCGGGCCTAGAGGCCGGTGGCCAATGACAAAGAACCAAATCGCCGCATGACACCAACGCTGCCATCCTCGCCACAGGCCACACAGAAAAGAACCATGTGCGACATCTTCAAACCCTCGCCCCCGGCGAAGGTGATGTTGACTGATCCTGTCGAAATCAAAGAAACATTCGGCTACTGGCAACGGCGTATCTTACTTTCCAGCCTCATTGGCTACGCAGTTTTTTATTTCGTTCGCAAAAACATCAGCATTGCGATGCCTGCACTGGAAAAAGACCTGCACATTTCCAAAGAACAACTCGGATTGTTCCTTACATTACACGGCGTTCTCTACGGTTGTTCCAAATTCGCGCATGGTTTTGTTGCCGATCGGGCGAACGCCCGAACGTTGATGGTTGCCGGGCTCGTTGTATCCGCACTGATGAATGTCTGCTTTGGATTAAGTTCCGCAGTAATTACGTTTGGCATTTTTTGGATGTTAAACGGCTGGTTCCAAGGCGCGGGTTTTCCGCCATGCGCACGGCTTATGACGCATTGGTTTTCGCCGAAAGAGCTCGCGACGAAGATGTCCATTTGGAACACGTCACATTCCATTGGGGCGGGACTTGTTCTCGTATTGTGCGGCTATTTATTGAAGCACTTTGGGAATTGGCGACTTTGTTTTCTTGTACCGGCAGCGATTGCTGGAGTGGCGTCCATCTTTCTTTGGGTGACCCTACGCGATACCCCTCGGTCACTTGGACTGCCTGATGTAGAAGGAACAAGTTCGTCTTCAACAGCTGCCAGCGCCGAAGCGACAAGCGCCGAATTCAAACAATTCCTTCGTAAGAAAGTATTCGGCAATCCCTTTATTTGGTTACTGGCAGGAGCAAACTTCTTTGTCTACACGGTGCGATATGCCGTTTTGGATTGGGGTCCAACACTCTTGCACGAGTACAAAGGACTCGCGATCGACAAAGCGGGTTGGATGACCGCGGCGTTTGAACTCTCGGGTGTTGCTGGAATGCTCGCCAGCGGATGGTTGACGGACAAAATATTCAAAGGCCGCGGCGCTCGAATGTGCGTATTTTGCATGGCGCTTACTGCCGTATCGATTTTCGTGTTCTGGAAATTACCGGCTGATTCGTTCCTGCTGAACACCAGTGTCCTCTGCTGCGCGGGATTCTTTATTTATGGCCCGCAAGCTCTGGTTGGCATCACCGCGGCGAACCTGGCGACAAAACGTGCAGCCGCTACCGCAATCGGGCTGACCGGGATTTTCGGCTACGCCAGCACGGTCTTATCCGGCTGGGGCGTGGGTAAACTCGCAAAGGATTATGGCTGGAACGTAACGTTCCAGCTGATCCTGCTGATGGCTGTCCTTGGAGCTGTGCTGTTCGCAGCGGTGTGGCCGGCTAAAGCAACCGGCTACGACAACGAACATTAAGCAATCAAGTCTTTGATCACGTGTGAGGGCTCCACGCCAGTCAACCTCTGATCCAGGCCAAGATAACGGAACGTAAACCGTTCATGATCCATGCCGAGAAGATTCAGAACAGTCGCGTGGAAGTCGTGAATGTGAACAGGATCTTTCACGATGTTATAGGAAAACTCGTCCGTTTCACCGTAAACCGTCCCCGGGCGTGAACCACCGCCCGCCATCCACATCGTGAAGCAGCGCGGATGATGATCGCGTCCGTAGTTTTCTTTGCTCAATCCGCCTTGCGAGTAAATCGTTCGACCGAATTCTCCACCCCACACAACCAAGGTAGAATCCAACATGCCGCGTTGCTTTAAGTCTTGAATCAAACCGTAACACGCCTGGTCGACATCACGGCATTGATCCGGTAAACGACCTGATACGTTTGCATGCGTGTCCCAGTTATTGTGATAAATCTGCACGAAACGCACTCCCCTCTCCACCATGCGGCGAGCAAGCAATGCTGAATTCGCAAACGAGCCGGCCTTCTTCGCGTCATCTCCATACAGTTTGTAGGTCGCTTCCGACTCGGTCCCGATATTCGTCAACTCCGGAACGCTCGACTGCATGCGAAACGCCAATTCAAATTGTTGGATCCGCGTATGCGTTTCTGGGTCGCCTACTTCTTTATAATTTAATTCGTTGAGAGCTCTCAACCCGTCCAAAGTCTTGCGACGAACCTTCGCATCCACTCCGTTCGGATTGTTGATAAACAAAATGGGATCACCAGCGCTCCTGAATGAAACGCCGGCATGTTCGCCCGGCAAATAACCGGACGACCAAAGCCGAGCTGAGATGGCCTGCACCTGTTCGGTGTTGGAAGGCTTCGCAACCAAAACCACGAATGTCGGAAGATTTTCGTTCAGCGACCCCAAACCATACGATACCCAGGAGCCCAAACAGGGCCGGCCTGTGATCTGATTGCCGGTCTGCATGTAGGTAATCGCCGGCTCGTGATTGATTGCTTCTGTGTGCATCGAACGAATGAAGCACATGTCATCAACGATCTTTGAGGTCCACGGCAACAGTTCGCTGACCCACATTCCACTTTTACCGTATTGTTTAAACTTAAACTTTGACGGTGCGATCGGAAATCGCGCCTGCCCCGATGTCATCGTCGTCAGACGCTGCCCCATTCGGATCGATTCCGGCAAATCTTTGTCGTACCAATCGCCCATCACCGGCTTGTAATCGTATAAATCCATCTGCGGCGGGCCCCCAACCATGTGCAGATAAATGACATTCTTCGCCTTCGGCGCAAAATGTGGGCCGACAGCTTTCTTAATCGCATCAACAGCGGCTGCACCATCCTTGCGCTTGCCAGCGCCGAACAGTTGCGGCACCAGCAGCCCAAGGGCAGCTGTTCCTAAGAAGCTCGCACCGCGTTTAAAGAATTGCCGACGCGTCTCATAACGGACGTACTCTTCGAACAACGGATGCGGCGTAAATGGTTTGAACGGTTGCATAAAATTATTTGTTCAATACTTCGTCGAGATTCATCAACTCATTGGCAACCATCGTGTAAGCGGCCAGAGTAGGCTTATCGATCGTTGGGTCTACTTTGGATTCGCCAACAGATATCAAAGCTTCGGCGTCCTTTGGTGCTGCTTTGTAATGCTTCAGCAAGTCGTTTAAAACAGTTTCAGTCACCTTTCGTTCGTCAAATTTCAAGTTCCGTGCTAAAAGCTTTTCTGCCATGTAATCGAGTCGCTCCTTTGACTTTGCGCCACCCTCTTTGATGGTGTGTTCGGCAAGATTGCGCGCAGCTTCAACGAACTGAGGATCATTCAAAGTCACGAGCGCCTGAAGTGGTGTATCCGTCCGTTCACGTTTTACGGTGCACGTTTCACGGGTCGGTGCATTGAAGATCTCCATCGATGCTGGCGGCGCAGAACGCTTCCAGAAAGTATACATGCTTCGACGATAAAGATTCTCACCATTGTCCCGCTTGTAGTTCCGGGTGTCGCTGCCAATCATCGTCACCGCTTCCCAGACTCCATCCGGCTGATAAGGCTTCACACTCGGCCCCCCGATTTTCGGCACAAGCAAACCGCTTGCCTGAAGTGCATAATCACGCAACATCTCTCCGTCCATACGGAATCGTGGCCCGCGAGACAGTAGACGGTTTTGAGGGTCTTTCAAAAGTTTCTCTGGCGTATTGATAGCTGCCTGGCGGTAGGTGGATGACATCACCAACATCTTGTAAAACTTCTTTACGTCCCAACCTGTTTCGCGGAACTCCACGGCCATCCAGTCCAACAACTCTTGATGAGACGGCATCTCGCCAGTCACGCCGAAATCTCCTGCTGTCTTTACAATTCCAGTGCCGAATAATTCCTGCCAAAAGCGATTCACCGTCACACGTGTCATGAGCGGGTGCTCAGGAAGCAACAGCCATTTCGCAAAGCCGAGGCGATTATGTGGAAAATCCTTTGGCAAAGGTGGAAGTGCCGCCGGTGTATTCGCTTCGACTTTATCACGGCGTTTGTCGTATTCACCTCGAAACAACAGGTAAGCTTGTGGTGCGTTTGTCGTTTCCTGCATCACATGCGCAACAGTTGCACGACTGCGCATCTCGGCATCGATTTTCTCCAGAGAATCAAGAGCCGTAGAAGCCTGAAGATATTCTTCATCGAGCGACGTCAACCAACGCGTATACAACTCGTCCGATTCTTCTTTGCTCCGTTTTTCCGCAGTTTTGGAAATCAGCCAACCAAGCCGTTGTGCATTGCCGAGGTCCTTGATTTCCTCGTGACCCAATAACCGGCCGTAGATTCTTACATCCTGAATGCCTGTCTTCTCGATTGGACTTGTTTTATTACGCTGACCAATCTTGAAGGGCACCTTCGTCTTTATTGTAGCCCTCAATTTGTCGTCCAACTTGTCCGCCTGAACCTCGAACTCCTGCAATTCTCCGTCGATATACACTTTAACGCCACTCGCTTTGACCGATCCGTCATACGTTACAAAAACATGACTCCAACGGTTCGGCTCAAGCGCTTTCCGAGACACTACTTTGATCGCAATATCCGGCCACTTGCTAATGATATGCGTTCCCGGACGTCCCTTCTCTAACCAAAGATCCCATCCACGATACGAGTCGTCCTCATCCATACGCGCCAGCACAGATCCATCGCGGCTATCAGATAATTTCACCCAAGCGCCGTAGCTGAAGGAACTGTTATATTCGAAGTTCCCAACATCCTTGAACACCGGTGTCGTCGCCGAAGTAAACGTAAATGCCTTCGCCGCGACCGCTCCGTCTTGCCAGGCGACAGGAGCATTCGTGAACTCGACCGTCGATGGCTTGCCCGCAATGTTTACTTTCAATGAATTCGTAGACTCGTCTGCCAATGGCGCGTGAAACACCAACTTATCTTTAGGCGCCCGAGCACGTATTGATTCTACGGATGAATCGGCAACCCATGCGTCAAATTTTGGCTTCGCCTTCGCCTTTCGATCGTCCATCCGTTTGCGCACGTCCGCTTTTTCGTTAGGCAAAGCGTCCCACCGTGCTCGATCCTCCGGTTTAGGCAACAGTATCACCGGCGGCGTGTCTTTCACATTGCCGTCCATCGCCTTCTGCGTGGTGTTGTTGAAGAAAGCCGACAGGGAATAGAACTCCTTCTGCGTGAGCCGATCATATTTGTGATCGTGACAGACGGCACAGCCCGCGGTGAGCCCCAGGAAAACCTGCGACGTCGTTTCTGTCCGGTCGCGGGCGTATAGCACCAGATATTCCTCATCGATCGCGCCACCTTCGCTTGTCGTAATATTGCAACGATTGAATCCCGTCGCGATTTTCTGCTCCAACGTAGGCGACGGCAACAGATCACCAGCTAATTGCTCAACGGTAAACTGGTCGAACGGTTTATTTTGGTTGTAAGCATTAATGACCCAATCGCGGTATGCCCAGATTTCGCGATAGTTATCAATGTGGATACCGTGGGTATCGCCGTAACGCGCCGCATCCAACCAATAACGACCGCGATGCTCGCCCCAGTGCGGTGACGCCAGAAGTTGATCCACCAGCTTTTCGTACGCGTTTTTCGAATTATCTTTTACAAATGCCTCAACCTGCTCAGGCGTCGGCGGCAATCCAGTCAGGTCCAACGACACTCGGCGCGCCAGAGTTCGCTTATCCGCCTCACGCGCCGGTTTTAGTTTCTCTTTCTCCAAGCGCGCGAGGACAAAAGCGTCGATCGGCGAGCGCACCCATTTCTTATTCTTAACCACCGGCACCGCCGGACGACTCGGAGCGATTAACGACCAGTGCGCCTGATATTTCGCACCATCCGCAATCCAACGTTTCAACGTCTCCTTCTGCTCCACCGATAGGACTTTATGCGTTTTAGCCGGCGGCATAATGTCATCTTCGTTCGTCGTAAAGATGCGCGATACGACTTCACTCTGGTCCGGCTTGCCGGGAACGATCGCCGGTTTGCTGTCCTTCCGTGGCAATACCGCATCTTCAAACCGATCGAGCCGAAGGCTTCCCTTTCGCGCTGCGGAGTCGGCGCCGTGACAGGCAAAACAGTTTTCTGACAGGATCGGACGAATGTCTCGGTTGTATTCGAGGGGCGCAGAAGCTTTTGAGGTCGCCGTGTTCGCCTGAGCATCGGCAAAAACGAATGCTGTCCCCAAAGAAAGGGTGCAGGAAAGAAAATGTGTCAGCCGCATGGTAATTCGAATCGTTATGTTATCCCTCGCACAACCACTGTTTCAAGGTGGATTGTGGTATCAAAGAAAGACGACCAGGAAAGAGCCAACATTCAGCGCTCTTCAGTTGAACTTTAACATTCAGGTTTATCGGCAGTTGTTCCTTCGGCTCAGGCGAAGGGTCATATGCCCCCAAGCCGTCACAACCACAATTGACCTCCGACCTATTCACCTACGTCAGCGGCTATGCATCGTCAGAAGCACCGCATTTCCCAAATTCCGCCGCTTCGGCTTTCTCGCGCGCAGGAAAACTCGACAAACCCGTCCCTTCAAAGCCGACTGACGCCAAAAATCCTCGAAAAACGCGTCCCACCCCTTCCAGAGTGCGCAAAAACTCCATTTTCTCCCAAATATGTGAGACTTTGGTTAAAAACAGTCGTTTCGGCTGCAGTTTCGGTGAATCCATCGTCCGCGAAATCCAGGTTTTTGCCATTTCGGTGAATCCTGCTTCCGCAAAATCCGATATTCTGCGGGATCGGTAGCTTCCCCTTCCGGGAAATTGGATATCCCGCGGGATTGGTGAATCCCCGTTCCGCGAAATCACATATCCCGCGGGATCGGTGAATCCTCGTTCCGCGAAATCCTTCCGCCCGCGGTTTCGGTGAATTCCCATTCCGCGAAATCCGTGCAACCTGCGGTTTTGGTGAATTCCCGTTCCGCGAAATTGGCCCGGCACGGAGCTTCCCCGAAATTCCGGCGCAGAAAATCGGTCCAACTCCGGGTCTGGAACTTTTCCCGCGCCTTAAATTGCTCAATCCGCGGTCTTAGGAAAACCAAACCATCCGAAATCGCCCTTCCCGCGGTTACCGCATTTCACGACGATAGAATCTTACTCCGACAGCCGTTTCCCAGAATCTGATCACGGGAGGCTTCGTTCGTTTCCGGACGATCCCAAAAAATGTCGACATCGCATTGACACAACTTTACTCACCCGATACAGACGTCCGCATGCCACGGGCCGTAAGGATCGAGTATCCGGGAGCGATTTATCACGTCATGAACCGCGGAGATCGGCGCGAGCCAATCTTCAAGGATGACGTAGACCGTCGATGTTTTCTCAAGACTCTGGGAGAAGCATGTGTCAAAGCCGACTGGCAAGTGCATGCCTATTGCCTCATGCTGAACCATTTCCACCTCGTTTTGGAAACACCCAATGCGAATCTGGTGGCAGGGATGCGATGGTTTCTCAGCACGTATACCTCACGTTTCAACCATCGGCACAAACTGTTCGGGCATTTATTCAGTGGCCGTTACAAATCACTTATTGTCGATGGCAGCGGTAACGGTTATCTGCGCACTGTATGCGATTACGTTCATTTGAACCCGGTGCGCGCACATTTACTCCATCCGGAGCAAAAGCTGCGCGACTTCGAATGGAGCAGCTGGCCCGACTACTTATGCGCACCTGAGCAACGGCCGGCTTGGCTCCGGGTCGACCGGTTATTAGGCGAATTGCATATTCCTAAAGATAGTCCAGCCGGCCGCCAGGAATTGGAAATGTATCTGGAGCAAAGGAGGGCGCAGGAGCAAGGTGAAGAACTCAAATCCATCCGACGCGGCTGGTGTTTCGGCAGTGAAACGTTTCGGCAGGAACTACTCGAAAACGTAAACCGGATCTCCAATGAGAATCATCACGCGTCAACGCGCCGGGAAACAGCAGAAGAGAAAGCACGACGGATCATTACGGAAGAATTACAAAAGGCAGGCTGGACGGGAGAAGAGTTGGTGACTCGAGCCAAAGGAGACATAACCAAAATAGCCATCGCACGAAGAGTCCGAACCGAAACAAGCGTAACGTTGAAATGGATATGCCCACGCTCCCAGCTTCTGAGGGCTATACGGTTACGCTTGGATGGCGGGCTGGCGGAGGAAACCCGACGATAAAGCTTTATGCTGCAAGGGATACCGATGGCGGCATTGGCTATTTAACTAATATTAATGTGGCCACTCAACACTACTACAACTGGACAAACTATGGAACGGTATCGAATAATGTTAGTATAACGTTTCCTCAGAATTTTTTCACAAATGCTGAACGAAAGCATTTTCTCTTTGAGGGCGGTACGGTCGGAAAGGGTGAGCTCGTTTTGAGCGTACTAAAAGATCAAACCAATCTAATCGCTGAAACATCCACATGGATCGAGTTACATGACATAAAAGATTTTTATGAGCGGCTTATTATTACAAACAGGATTGCTGGGAGCGCAACTAACTGGGTCGTAGGAGCGCATTTGTTGGAAACTGAAAGGTCTTCAGCGTTGGGCAACGATACGAATATCATCATTTATGCTCATGGCGCAGACAATGATATTCCAAGTTGGCATATTCGAAGCGATACGATATTCAAGCGCCTTTACTGGACGGGCTATCACGGGCGACTGGCAACAATCCGCTGGCCCAGCCCGGTGATTACTCTCGATTACGGGGGTGATTGGTTCAATATTACCGAATTGATGGCTCTGAAATCTGCGTCCGTTGTCACAAATTACGTGGCGCAACTGCAAACAAGGTTTCCCAACCACCGGCTGAACATGTGGGCGCATAGCGCAGGCGGTCCTTTGGCAAGTGAAGCCGCCAGTCTGGGCGCACCATTTTCCACAGTGATTCTCTCTGCGGCCACCGTTTCGGCCAGTTGTTTCGACCCAAACGCTCCGACAAATTCTATATTGCTCGGCAGAGAAAGCACCGAAGCGACACCACTGTCGCAACCGATGGGTTATAAGGGTGCGCATACCAACATCGCAAACACGACTCGAATCGTAAACTATTTCAACGTTTCTGATGAGGATTTGATAAGCCTCTGGGCTCTGTGGAACCAGCGATGGCTGAAGCCAAGCGCTTCCTATGTCTATAATGGCACAAACTCGGTTTATTCGTTGTCCACTTCTGACGGCGTGAATTCATTCACCATCACGTATAACGTAACCGATCCTCAGGAATCACGTGCAATGATCTCCCGATCGCGTACCGAGGCTATTGGCGCACAAGGTCCGGCAACAGGGCAAACAACTCAAGGTGTGATTGACGATGCGGTTGATGCCCATGCGGAATTCGGATTAGGGCCGGAAGATGAAGAGCACGGTGGATTTTTTATGAGGCCGTTTCAAACAATTGCGCCATATTATTCACATGTGTTAGACGATTGCGGAATTTTGCCATGAAAAAGCGAACCCTCATCGGGGCAATTGTCGTCTTGGCAATCCTCGTCTGTCTCGTGATGCTCATTTCTTCTCCTAAGAATGAACTTCCCGTAAGCGACAAGGTTCGAAAGACATCGGACGAACAATCAAAAAAAACACCGATAGAACGGCATGCTCCGAGCAATACAAATATATCGCACGGTCCGGAGTTACGTGGGGAGAGCGGCGGACAACAGTTGGCAAATTCCAACGCATTTAGAGAATGGCTTAACGGCAACGATGCGGTCGAGATGGAGTTCTATGGCAAGGTAGTTGACGATGAGGGAAAACCAATTACAGGAGCAGTCGTGTCATTTAGCTGGGACGAACAACCGCTTGGGCGCCGTCCTAAGTCGCAAACTACAGCGAGCGATGCTGACGGTCTATTTACATTGCACCATGCTCGAGGTGGCATGCTCAGTGTCCGGGTAAGCAAAGAGGGTTTTTATTTAGTTGGGCCGCCAGTGCAAGCATTTCGATATTCATTAGACCCGAGACATTTCCCTGATCCGGCGAACCCTGTTATTTTCAAATTAAGAAAAAAAGGAATTGCTGAACCTCTCATTCACCTGAGAGGAACAATTCGGTCGGAGCGGCAATATCGGTTAGCTTCAAATGGAACGCCGATTGAAATTTCCTTGTACACAGGAGAGCAAGTAGCTCAAGGACAAGGCCAGTTTCGTGTTGAATATTGGATTGACCGTTCAAGCGATGCCGGCCAACGGCATTTGCCTTGGCGGTGTCGGTTCACTATCCCGGGTGGAGGCATGCGGTTGATCACAGAGGATTTTCCGTTCTTGGCACCAGCTGACGTGTATCAGGAAAATGTTGAAATCGCTTCGAGTCCAGACGTCGGCGGGAGTCGTTTCAAAAAGTCCTATTTTATACATTTGCCTGACGGCAAATTCGGGCGAATCAATTTCAGTTTGTTCAATGGTCCGAACCCATATTTCGGAATTGAAGCTTTTATTAATCCTTCAGGATCAAGAAACCTTGAATTCGATCCAGACAGTCAACCTAAGGATACCCATTTTGAATAATTCGCTGGGTGGCAGTTAGTCCTTGTTCGCCTTATCCCGCAAATGGGCCGGAACCAATTCCTACACAAACTTTGCCAGCTCAGGTTTCGCT
>CBHWET010000002.1:0-58775 GCA_966112985.1 uncultured bacterium
GCCACAGATGAACCACAGAGACACAGAGATCACAGAGTTTTGTCTTGCTCAGTGTTCTCTGTGTCTCGGTGGTAAAATACCGCTGCTGCTACTTGGCCGATGGCGAAATGTTCAGCTTCATCCAATAGGAATCAACCATACGGACCATGTCTTGCAGATCACCCGCGGAAGCGGGCTTCAGCAGAAATGAATTGGCGCCGAGCGAATAAGCCTCATTGACGTCGCGCAGTTCATCGGATGATGTGACAACGACGATCGGCAAGTGACGCACCGTCGAGCAGCTGCGAACCCACTTAAGAACCTCAAACCCATTTAACCGTGGCATCTTTAGATCAAGGAGGATGACGGCTGGTATCGGATAGAGTTGACGATCTGCATACTTGCCTTCGCCTTTAAGATACTTGACGACCTGTTCGCCGTCAGTGACGTGGATGAGTCGGTGCCGGAGTTTGGCGTCGTGGAGCGCGCGCTGCATCAGGTCCGCATAGGACTGGTCGTCCTCGGCATATAGGAAAACGTTGGGTTTAACCATAACGGGACTTTTTTTCGCTATTTTCTGTTCTCCCTTCGCGGGGCCTCGCGGCCGTGACACATACCCCGGGCCGCGAGACCTCCACGATTTAACCCATCGTCAGCCACTGATAAACAGCGGCGATACCGTAGGCATACTATGTATCAACGACAAGAGGTTTGGGCTCAGGGAACGCCTGAAAACTGTTTAGGGCGACTTCAGTGCTAAAAAAGAGGCATTCCTTGACCTGTCATCGCAGAAACCCTATGGTCGGACGAACCCAAAAAAAACAACCAACGGTCAACCCTTATCCCGTGACATCCCTGTACTCATGTCATCTCCCAAACCATGCCAACCCAAACCGAACTGCTCATACTTCTCATCGAACCTGACAAAAACGACGTAGCGAGATTAAAGGACGTTTTTGCCAGACTGAACGTCGACGCGCCCCGATACGCTGTGGAGACGGAACTCCAGGCTATCGATTACCTCGCAGGCCGTGGCGCGTTCAAAGATCGCGAACAGTTTCCACCTCCCACTGTGATTCTCAGACCGCATCCGGGTTCCGCACGAAGGAAGTCGCCTTTGGAGGAGTGGCTCCGTGGTCCGGGTAAACGCCCAAAAGTAGCGGTGATCAGTCTATCGACTCGCGTTCCGCGTAAACCGACAGCCGGGATTGAGCTGTGTGGCCGCTCGACCATTTACCACGCTCCATTTCTCAAGCCGCTTACATCCGACACGGCGATTATTATTCTGAACATCTGCCAGCAATGGCAGTGGATGAAACTGCGACGACCCTCTGCGGATGTTGAACAATTTATTACCGAGTCCGTTAAAAAAGATTCGCGTCCTTCCAGTTGAGACCGGTAGGTAGGTGGCGTGCCGCTTGAAAACGACACGCATCTTATTGGGGCGGTACGGCAACGATTGGCTTCTCGCAAAGACGCCAGAATGCAAACGTCTTTTCGAGCACAACGCGAATGTCGTTGAGGCTGCAAGGTTTGACCAGGAAACAGTTCGCGCCCAATTCATACGCACGCTTGATATCCTCAGGCAGCCGCGATGATGTCCAAACAATGGTCGGAATGACTGCGTACGCAGGATGTTCCCTGAGCCATTGCAGGACCTCCATGCCGCCCTTGCGCGGCATCTTCAGGTCGAGCAAAAGAATCGTCGGAACCGGGAACAGATCACGATCGGCGTATTGCCCTTTGCCGGTCAAATAGGCAATGGCCTCTTCACCATCGCTTACGACGTGATGCCTGACCGGCGGTGTGAGCGTGCGCAGTACACGCGTCACCAGCAGCGCGTCATTCGCCTCATCCTCAGCCATTAGAAGAAAGTCCCGAGCTGTCATGGGGTATTGCGCATAATATCCGGGGGACGACAAAGCTTGGCAAATGGAACATGCAACGGGCTACCGGGCACGCCCTTAGCGTCCGGTGAGATAAATGCCGTTTTTTACCAGCGTGCGGCGAGCCCGCCGGTCTTTTCGGCTGCGAGTACACATCACGTTGCGGGAACTAGGAGATGGAATTACCGTGCGACAAGGGTGCGACGGTGCATGAAATTTTTGAAATGGGGCTTGGGGTGACGTAACGTTTTATTAGCATCACTTCGAGGGGAGTGGTCTCGCTGCGGGGTAAAATATGAAGGTTCCCAGTTTGCATGACATACGGCCAGGTCTATTGCTTCCTCGTATCGTGCAAAGACTGCAGCACGCGAGGCCGCACTGGCGCCTGAAGTCACCTCGGTTCTGGCATCGCAGGGAACCGGTACATGTCGAAGCTCCGGCGCCTAACCTCGTGGCATCGTTCCGGACCTATGCAAAGTGGGCGAGTATCATCGCGATGGTCGCGGGTTATCATGTTTTGCTCGGCTGGATTTTTGATATCGGTGTGCTGACGAGCCCGAGGCCAAATTTCACGGCGACGCAGGTTAACTCCGCGGTATGTGCGGTGCTGAGTGGGATGGCGTTGTATTTCGTGCAGTCGCCGCGGCAACTGATGCGGGCGAACAAGCGTCGCGTTGTCGCGCTATGTGCGGGGATTGTGCTGCTGATTGGCGGCCTCAGCCTTATCGAATATATCTGGAATGTGCCGACGGGAGTGGATTTGTGGCTTCTTCGTCCTCTTGATAGCCAGATTGCTGGAGGGCCGTATCCAGGGCGGATGGCGATTGCAACCGCCGTCGGTTATATGACTATGGCGGCGGCGCTGTTATTGATCGAAAGAGGAGAGGGCAGGCGATGGGCGGACTTGCTGACGCTGAGCGCGGCGGCAATATCATTGCTCGCGATTGCCGGGTACTTGTATCAGGCGAAGACGTTCCACTACCAAATTCCATTATACGCAGCACTGATTCTATTTTTGATTTCGACGGGCGCGTTATGCGCACATGCTGATCAAGGGTTTATGGAGAAGATTACCAGCGATAGTTTTGGGGGAATTATGGCGCGGCGTCTCTTGCCGGCAACGTTGCTGATGCCGTTAGTGCTGGGGTGGCTGCAACAAAGAGGGCTGCGCGCGGGTTTATACACAACAGAACCGGGTCTTGCGTTTTTTGCGGTGGCAAATGTGGTCGTCTTTGTCGCGGTTGTATGGTGGGGCGTCAGTTCGTTGCATCGAATGGATACGAAAAGGCGGCAGACTGAGAATGAACTGAAAGCGACTGCTGCCAAGCTCGCGCGATCGAACGCGGATTTAGAGCAGTTCGCCTACGTCGCATCACATGACTTGAAAGAACCACTTCGGGCGATCAGTGGTTCGGTTCAGATTCTGCAGGAACATTATCGCAATCGTCTCGGGACTGAGGCGGATGAAGTCATCAAGCACACGGTGGACGGGGCGACGCGAATGCAGACGTTGATTGATGACCTTCTGACGTATTCCCGGCTGACATCACGTGAAGCCCCCATCGAACTCACCGACAGCAACCTGGTGATGCAAGAGGTGTTGGCCAATCTTGAGCGGGCGATCGGGGAGAGCAAAGCGGTTGTTACGAATGACCCGTTGCCTGTGGTAAAGGCAGATCGCACGCAGTTATTGCAGGTGTTCCAAAACCTGATCAGCAACGGCATCAAGTACAGGAGCGAACGCACGCCTAAGATTCATGTTAGCGCGGAGGACAACGGGGGTGAGTGGTTGTTTGCCTTTCGTGACAATGGCATCGGCATTTCGCCCCAGTATGCGGATAGAATTTTTCGAATCTTCCAGCGCCTTCACACCCGAAAAGAATATCCTGGAACAGGCATAGGGTTGGCAGTCTGTAAGAAGATTGTCGAACGGCATGGCGGACGGATCTGGGTGGAATCCGAACCGGAAGAAGGATCAACATTTTATTTTACCATGCCGAAGTAGGATGGGCCGAGAAACGACGCTATGGAAATATTAATGGTCGAAGACAGCCCCTCCGACGCGTTCATAGTCAAGGAAGCTCTAAAGCGCGCAGGAGGATCCAGCAATCTGCATGTCGTACCCGATGGAGTCGAGGCAATGGCCTATCTGCGGCGGCAAGGCGAATACTTCGATGCGGCGCGTCCGGATATTATTTTGCTGGACCTGAACATGCCGCGTAAAGACGGCCGGGAAGTGCTCGCCGAAGTTAAGCGCGATGACAAATTACGGTGTATACCGGTGATTGTGCTGACCTCATCGAATGCCGAACAGGACGTCTCGAAAGCTTACGAATTGCATGCGAATTGCTATATCACGAAACCGACGGACTTCAGTAAATTTAAAGAGTTGATCAAATCTATCGAAGCATTTTGGTTCAGTAATGTTACTTTACCCCCGCATCATGTCTGCTGAAAGATCTACGATTCATTTGCTGCTGGTGGAGGACAATCCCGACGACGTTTTCCTGTTCCGGGCGTCGTTGAAGAAGTTTACGGATGCGGATATTACAGTGGTCGATGTGTCACGGGTGAGAGAGGCCATCGCAATGATGACTTCGCGATCGTTTGACCTGGTCGTCACCGATCTTAATGTTCCTGATAGTGTCGGGATTGAGACGGTCAGGAAGTTAATCACCAAAGCGGACGGCGTGCCGGTAATTGCATTGACCGGCTGGGATGATCCGCTGCTTGGAGCACAATTGGTTGAAGAAGGAGTTCGTTGTTATTGGTCGAAGGACCGCCTTAGCGGGATTGATCTGGCGCAGGCCATCGTCGCTGCCGCCCGAGGTGGGAATCGTATTCAAATACATAACCGACAAGACTAAAAGTATTCAAGAATAGCGCTTGCTATTTCCCGGGAAAGCGCGATTGTGTTGTGGTCTGTTAGATAACTTAGAGAATTTCTTAGATGGGGAATCTTCAGGTGAACGTGTTTCAATGATGATTTTAGACCCGGCAGTCGGGAACAGTCTTGAGAAAGCTAGTTAGTCATAGGACATCATCAAATGAACAATAGTAAACTGTTTGTGGGAAATCTTTCCTTCAACACCACCGAAAACGAACTCCAGGACATGTTTGCCCAGCACGGCACTGTCGTTGAAGCCAACCTCATGATGGATCGCGACACTGGTCGTCCTCGTGGTTTTGCTTTCGTCACGATGGGAACCCCTGAAGAAGCCCAAAAAGCTATCGAAGCCCTGAACGGCGCTTCGGTCGGCGGTCGCAATCTCAATGTGAACGTTGCCAAGCCTCGCGAAGAGCGTCCGGCTGGTGGTGGCGGTTACGGCGGCGGTGGTCGCGGCGGTCGTCGTGATTACGGCGGCGGTGGCGGCGGCGGACGTGGTGGCCGTTATTAATTCCCGATAATTTAATCGGTTGGAGGCCTGGGTTTCCAGGCCTCTCTTTTTTTGTAGGCTTCTCCTGTTTACGTCTTTTGTCAGGAGAGTACGTTACTGAACTGACAATCGACTTTGCATAAACTGATGAAAGAAGAAGCAATAGAAGTAGAGGGTCGCGTCCACACTGTGCTCGCTGGCACGATGTTCCGCGTCGAACTCGACAATAAACACATGGTCCTCGCGACGATTTGCGGGAAAATGCGCAAGCGGTTCGTCCGGCTTGTTGCAGGTGACCGCGTAAAGATGGAGATGTCTCCATACGATTTGGACAAAGGCCGCATCACCTGGCGACTACGATAATTTAAGTCGCAGGAAGACTGGCCCGCGAATTTCCGTTTGCCAAAGGACCGTTTCTTCGGCAATTTCCCCGCGTGTTCCGTATAGTTACGACAACAACTTTTTAGCGTCTGTGGACAACCACGGACGCGAACGCCTCGACAAAAAGCACGTCGAGGCGTTTTTGTTTTATCACTAGAACCCAGAATGTAGCGACCACCGGCTCGTAACCGCGTTGCTAAGACAAAAGATTTTATGGCAGACGAAAATCAGCAGCAGCCAAATCAACTGGCTCAACCGCCAAAGGAACGTAAAACGCTCGATGACCGTGCGAAGATGTCGGAGCTCGAGCGCATTCGCCATTCTTGCGCCCATGTTATGGCTACGGCCATTCTCCGCCTGTGGCCCGACGCGCAGTTTGCTTACGGTCCGCCCGTCGAAAATGGATTTTATTATGACTGCCAACTCTCCCATCGAATCTCGCCGGAAGATTTCCCTAAGATCGAGGAAGAGATGAAGAAGGAGATCAAAGCGAATAACATTTTTGAGAAGGTTGTTGTTACGCGCGAACAGGCGATCAAGGATGCAGAAAGCGGGCGCCTCGGCGGGCTTGGCGAACGTCCAGGCAATAAAAGCCTCTTCAAACTGGATTTGCTGAAGCAGATTCCCGAAGGCGAAGCGATTTCCTATTACAAGAACGGTGATTTCATCGATCTCTGCGCGGGGCCGCACGTGATGCGCACCGGCAACATCGGTGCCTTCAAACTGACGAGCGTCGCCAGTGCATACTACAAAGGCGACGAAAAAAATCCGCAGCTCCAACGTATTTACGGCACGGCCTTCAAGAATAAAACGGAAATGGAAGCTTACTTCACGATGTTGGAGGAGGCTAAGAAACGGGATCACCGGAAGATCGGCGCGGAAATGGGTTTGTTTGCTATTGATACGGAATATGTTGGTCCCGGCATGCCGCTTTGGCTGCCTAAAGGTACCGTGCTGGTCGAAGAACTGGAGAAGCTCGCGAAGGAAACTGAATTCGCGGCTGGTTATGTTCGCGTTCGCACCCCGCATCTCGCGAAAGAGAAAATGTACAAGACCTCGGGGCATCTGCCTTATTACGCAGAAAGCATGTTTCCGGCGATGGAGCTGAAAGAAAAGGGTGGCTCAGCGGATGAAGATGCTGAGCGGTATTATTTAAAGGCGATGAACTGCCCGCATCACCATCGGATTTTTGCGGCGGAACCGCGCAGTTATCGCGATCTTCCGTTGCGTCTGGCCGAATACGGTTGCTGTTACCGTTATGAGCAATCGGGCGAGTTGTTTGGTTTGATGCGCGTTCGTTCATTGAACATGAACGATGCGCACATCTACTGCACCGAAGAGCAGTTCGCGGAGGAATTCAAAGCCGTGAACGACATGTATCTGAAGTATTTCAAGATTTTCGGTTTAGAGAAATATCAGATGCGTTTCTCCACGCATGATCCGGCGAAGCTCGGACAGAAATTTGTCAATGAACCGGAGTTGTGGAAGAAAACCGAAGACATGGTGCGTCGCGTCTTGCAGGAAAGCGGCATCAACTTCGTTGAGGTGCCAAATGAAGCGGCGTTCTACGGGCCGAAAATTGACGTGCAGGTTTGGAGCGCCATCGGTCGCGAATTTACGATTGCGACGAATCAGGTCGACTTCGCGGTGCCGTCGCGCTTCGGTCTGACTTATCGCGCCAAAGATAACACCGAGAAAACGCCATTGTGCATTCATCGGGCACCACTGGGGACCCATGAACGTTTTATTGGCTTTTTGATCGAACATTATGCCGGAAACTTTCCGCTTTGGCTCGCCCCGGAGCAGGTTCGCGTAATGACGTTGAACGCCGACGACAACCTGGTTGCTTACGCGAAAGATATTGCGCGTCAATTACACGCTGCTGAAGTTCGCGTCCAAAGTGACTTCGGTCCTGATCCGATCAAAGCAAAGATTGCCGAAGCTGAAAAAGCCAAGGTGCATACAATGCTCGTTATTGGTGGAAGGGACATGGAAGCCGGCAACGTCAGCATCCGCTTGCACAGCAAGGGACCTCAAGGTGCAAAGCCGAAAGCCGACGCGATTAACGATATTCTGACGGCGATCAGAAATCGTGCGGCATAGTTCTGGTTACGGCGTCACCGTTCCAAGAGGGACAGCCGAGTTCATCGATGAAATATCGATGAACCCGGCTGGTTCTGCCTCATCGAGAACGATGTCGTGAAGTTTTTCGCGGGTCGCGGCTTAACGCTTCCGTCCAAAAGAGACTTCAGAAGAGGTGGCCTTCGTGCGTCAAGGTCGGGCTCGGCCTTAACGTGGCGCAATCGCGCATTAAGAACGAATTGCATGGAAGCCGCTTTCGTCTCAGGATTTGAAAAAATGAAAAAGCACCTCGCTTGTTTGTTGCTGTTTGGTTTTGGCGTCAGTTCAGTATTCGCAGCGAAACAACTTACAGGGCAACATGCGCCGGCCACTTCACCGGCCCTTTCACCCGCCGATGCACAGAAGGCCTTTTCCGTTCCGCCGGGTTTTGAAGCGCGATTGTTCGCAGCCGAACCCGACGTCGTTAATCCGGTCGCTATGACCTTTGATGAGCGTGGCCGCCTGTGGGTGTTGGAACTTTACGAATATCCTCTCGGTGCACCAGCCGGACAGAAGGGGCGCGACCGTATTAAGATCCTTGAAGATACCGACAACGATGGCAAAGCCGACAAGGTAACGTTGTTCGCTGATGGGTTGAATCTTGCGACAGGATTACTGGTTGGAAATGGTGGCGTTTACGTCGGTCAGGCTCCGCATCTGCTTTTCCTGCAGGACACGAATCACGACGATAAAGCAGACGTTCGTACTGTGGTGTTAACCGGCTTCGGACTGCATGACCGGCATGAATTGTTAAACGGATTTACGTGGGGGCCCGACGGTTGGCTTTATATGACGCACGGCGTGTTTACCGCGTCGAAAGTTAAGATTCCTGAGGCGACTACGCCCGGTGTCGAAATGAATGCCGCGGTTGCACGGTTCCATCCACGCACGAAGAAGTTTGAAATCTTCGCTGACGGCACAAGCAATCCGTGGGGTGTGGATTTCGATAAAAACGGGAACGCCTTTGTGAGTGCGTGCGTTATTGATCATCTCTTTCACATGGCTCCGGGTGGTATTTACCAGCGGCAAGGCGGCGTTCCGGGAAATCCATACGCGTATGAATTATTGCCGTCGATTGTTGAGCACAAACATCACATGGCTGCGTATTGCGGCATTTGTATTTATCAGGGCGATAATTTTCCTGCCGAATATCAAGACCGCGTTTTCATGGGCAATATTCATCAGAATGCCATCAACCACGATCGATTGATTCCGAATGGTTCGAGTTTCAAGGCGGTGGCGGAAAAAGATTTTCTGACGACGACCGACGGATGGTTTCGACCGGTGAGCGAACAGGTTGGTCCGGACGGCGCACTCTGGATTGCGGATTGGTATGATAAATATCCCTGTTACCAGAATGCGCAGGCCGATCCTGAAGGTGTGGACCGCGAACGCGGCCGCATCTGGCGTGTGGTTTATGTCGGTGATCGCGGGAAAAAAGTTCCTACGCGGCCCGACGTCAATATGGACTTAAGTAAATTGGATAACAAAGAACTCATTGCCCTTTTAGGGCATTCAAATGTGTGGCAGCGAAGGGTCGCCTCGAGAATCCTGCGCGAGCATGTCGACTATACTCCGGCATTTCCAGACAAGTATGGATTTACAGTTACGCGCGGAGCCGAGGGATTAAAGCCACTAGAACTCCAAATCCACAGCAGTGACATGGATGGGAGACTGAATTCATTCTGGACGCTTAAGGGCATTGGTTCATTTTTCACAATGCGGGATAACGCAGGGGAAAGCTGGCCCGATGTTGTGGAAAAGTATCTCGACGATAAGGATCCAGTTATCCGCTGTTGGGCAATCAACTTCTCTGGCGAGATTATTAGAAGAATGGAGGAAATGCTGAAACGATCTTCGCCGAATCAGCAATCACTGCGCGAATTTATCGAAAGGACGATCGCACATCTTGAAACGTTAGCGGCGGATTCTGATCCACGTGTCCGTCTTGCCGTTGCCACTGCGGTTCGAGAAATTGTTTCGAGTTCCTTAACTATCGACACCGACATCAACACCGAGGCACCTGTCGGAAAAATTCTCGTCGCGCTGATTAGATCTTCGGCCGACGCGAAAGATCCGTTGATTCCGTACATGATCTGGATGGCCAGTGAGCCTCTCGTGGCGAACAATCCTGTTCCCGGTCTTAGATGGGCGGCCGAAAATGGCGCGAACACCATGCCTCTCAGCGGTATTCTTGCGCGTAAAGCCATGCGGCGGATTTGTGACACGGGTGAATCGACAAAAATGGATGCTGCCGCTGAATTTCTTTCTGCGATTGTCGATAAAGAGGAATTGGCCATCGCCACGCTCGATGGATTGATTGAAGGACAGAAAGCAAAACCATTACGTCCGACGACAGATACCAAGCCCGTTCTGGAAAGACTCTTGGCGTCCAGCAGTCAGCGTATCAAAGACCGTGCGCAACAACTTGGGACCCTTTGGGGCGACGCCGCAGCTGCAGAAAAGACGTTGGCGGTAATCAATGATGCAAAGAGCTCCACCGAAGAGCGGATGAAAGCGATTCAGTCCGCGAAACAAATGAAATCGGGCAGCGCGCGCGATGCTCTTCTCAAGTTGATCCTGAGTAACAGTCCCGAGCCTCTGATTATCGAAGGTGTGCAAAGTCTTGGCGCTATCGCTGATGAAGCTTCGAGTAAAGAAATCGTGAAGAACTGGAAAACGTTTTCTCCGAATGTCCGGCGAATTGCGGCCGAGGTTCTGGTGTCGCGTTCGCAGTCGACGCGTCAGTTACTCGATGCACTCGAAGATAAAGTTATCGCTCCGTCGGAACTGTCGGCAACGGTGGCGCGTGCGCTCTTTACGTCAAAGAATCCAAACTTTGTCGGTCGCGCGGAGCGTCTGCTGGGTAAGTTCCGCGAATCGGATCCAGACAAACTCAAGGTAATCGCCGAAAAGAAGAAACTCGTTGTGGCCGGAGAACCCAATATCGAACATGGCCATGAAATCGCGAAGAAAACATGTTTCGTTTGTCACAAGCTTCATGGTGAAGGCGCGGAAGTTGGGCCCGACCTTACCGGAGTGGGACGATCTACACTCGACGCCTTGCTCGCCAATGTGATCGATCCAAATCAAATCATCGGCAAAGGTTATGAGTTGGTTGAAGTTGAATTGAAAGACGGACGCACTGTCAGCGGACGTGTGGTTGAAGAGAGTGACGCTCGAATCAAGCTGATTGCCGCGGGACCGACAGAAAACGTTGTCGCGAAGTCTGACATTGAATCGAAACGTGTCAGCCAGCTCTCTGTGATGCCAGAAGGACTAGAGCAAATGCCGGAGAATGATTTCCGCGATCTGGTTTGGTTCATTTTGAGTCCGCCGCAGGAAGGCCCGCTGACCGCAGAAAAGCGTAAGGCATTGTCGGGCAGATAAGGCCCAGCTTGTGAATCGCTGTATGGTTCCCATACATTTGAACTTGTGAGTATTGCCACGCAGTCCGCGTCTAAACCGGAATCCGCCACCGGTGTATCGACGCAGCGTCTTCTCTCGCTCGACGCACTGCGTGGTTTCGACATGTTTTGGATTCTCGGGGCTGATCATGTCGTTCGTTCGTTGAACACCATTCACGACTCTGAATTCACGCGCGAACTCAAGGATCAGATGGAGCACGTCCCGTTCGAGGGATTTCATTTTTACGATCTGATTTTCCCGATGTTCGTTTTCATGGCGGGCGTCGCGCTCACGTTTTCGGTGCCGAAGATGCTGGAGGGTGAGGGCAGGGGAGCAACGCTGCGACGCATCTTTATTCGCTCGATTCTGCTGTTCACACTCGGCGTTCTTTACATGGGAGGCGTTTCCAGCGGTTTTAAAAACGTCTTTTTCGCGGGGGTTCTGCAACGTATTGGTATCGCGTATTTCTTTGCTGCGCTGATTTTTTGTTTCTGCCGCAATGTGCGGGCGCTCGTGTCGGTCACTGCTGCCTGTCTGATTGGTTACTGGGCGTTAATGACGTTTGTGCCCGTTCCTTCATTGATTCCGAATGGCAATCCGGTCGGCGGATTTTTCCCTTCGGTCAATCTCGATTGGTCGCATCTTAATGCACCCTCCTGCGAATCTCGGAAGAGTTTGGCCTATGCTTTGGACCAGGCGTTCATGCCAGGACAAAAATTTGAAGGCACAATTCTCAGCACGCTGGCGGCTGTCGCGAATGCGTTGTTCGGCGTACTCGCAGGCTTATTTGTGCAGAGTCGAAAGGTTGGTGAACCTGAGAAAGGTGTTTTGCTGATCGGCGCCGGAGTCGTGAGCTTATATCTCGGTTACGTATGGGGCATGCAATTCCCGATTGTGAAAGTGCTTTGGACTTCCTCTTATGTGCTCGTCGCCTGTGGCTACAGCGCCGTCCTGCTCGGGTTGTTCTACATAATCATCGACGTTTGGAAATTGCAAAAGTGGGCTCAGCCGTTTGTCTGGATTGGGATGAACGCGATTACGATTTATCTTATTTCGGCGGTCGTTGGTTTTCCAAAGCTGGCCAGCCGATTCGTCGGTGGAGATCTCGCTGTGGCACTTGGCAAGTACGCCGATTTTGTCCGTTACAGCGTCGCGCTGGCGTTGATGTTCGTCGTGGTGCACTTTCTTTATAGGCGGAAGCTCTTCCTGCGATTGTAACGTTTGCGGTAAGCGAGGTGCTGAAATGAGGACGACTTCGAAAATCATTGTCATATCGGGGGTATCCCGCGGCCTCGGTCGTGCGATGACGGAAAAGTTTATCAAACTTGGCCACGTTGTTCTCGGCTGCGCGCGTAACGAGGCCGAAATCCAGGCGCTCAAGAAAGTATTTCCGAAGCCACACCATTTCCATGTTGTCGACGTCGCGTCGGATGCTGAGGTGCAACGTTGGGCGGAGAAGACGTTGAAGCGCGATGGTCCTCCCGACATTCTCATCAATAACGCTGCGCTGATGAACGATCCTGCGCCGTTGTGGGAGATCGGTGACGAAGAATTTTCGCAGCTGGTGAACGTGAACATCCGCGGTGTCGCCAACGTCATTCGACACTTTGTGCCTTCGATGGTGCGGAAACGGAGTGGCGTGATCGTCAACTTCAGTTCGGGTTGGGGCCGCTCGACGGATGCGAACGTCGCTCCGTACTGCGCGACTAAGTTTGCCGTTGAAGGTTTGACTCAGGCATTAGCGCGAGAATTGCCCTCGACGATGGCTGCGGTGCCGCTGAATCCAGGCGTGATCAACACCGACATGCTACGCCGTTCTTTCGGAGGCTCGGCAAAGAATTATCCTACGCCCGACGAGTGGGCGAAAAAATCCGTTCCATTCATCCTGGCGCTGAAGCCGGAGCACAATGGTCAGTCCTTATCCGTCGACGGCATCCCTACCGACTAGAATGACTTTATCGTAAAAGACAAAGTTGCTCGAATATCCCTGTATTCCGTTTTGTTTCCCGATTTAACGGCCAAAATTCCGGGAAAACCGTTCCAATATCCAAAATTCCACGCTGGAAATGGGGATAACAGTACCGCGAAAAAAAAGTGAAAAGGGTCGGAAAGGGTGTTGAAAAGGGTGCCAACTGGTACCGGCGGCCGTAAATGCAAAAGGGTCGCACCGCGTATGCAGCCCGACTGCAGGCGGGTCTGCAGCCAGGCTGCCAAGAGCCTACTTATTCGCCCATCCAGTGTTGCCAGTTCCTGATTCTTTAACCCAAAGTGTGTTGGTTGTGCCTCCGCTGGTATTGAAGTAGATGGAACCTGGGGGAGCCGTTACAACCCCGTTGGGACTTCCAGCGCCGGACCTCATCTTGAACTGTGTCCCGAAAGAGAAGTTCGTCGCGTCAAACCACCATTTAACGTCTCCAGCAAATTCGGTTTCAATCGTCTGCAATCCCAAGTTACCAGTTGTCAGCTTTGGGCCAGACCCATCCTGGAAACGATAACCTTGCCCGGAAACAAAATCAGGAGCGGTTACAACTCCACCAAAATCACCACCTTCGAGCACATTGATCCCATTCTCGAAGATCGTGGGCCCGGTGATGTCGACGGTGCCCCCTGTTAAAAATAGATAGTTCGGTCCGGTGATGTGTGTCTGATCCGCTGACGTGATGTAGGCGCTGCCAGTTCCGTCAGTAATAAACGATCCTCCGTTGTCGTCAGTGATGTCGATCGCGCCGCTTTCAGCAAATGAGGCGTTCCAATTTGAGCCCTGCATGAATATTCCGCCCGATCCGTTTCCGTAAAACTGAATGTTTGCCCAGCCAACAGCCATAGTGACGTTTTCACTTCCCAGAGTCGTGTTGTAACGGACGGTAAATGGCGGAAGCAAAGGGTTGTCGCTGATGATGTCGTAACCGTTCGTTAAGGTGATCAAATTGAAGTTTGTTCCAGCCCCAGCCCCGGCCAGAGCCGCGATCAAATCAGTCACCTTCTGGACGTTCGCAGCATCGTTCGTGGACGCCGCGTACGGCACCTTCACCTGGTTCGTAAAAGTGATTGCTGCAGACTTTGGAGCGGTAACGTTGCCGTTCGTCGTGGCCATCACTGAGTAGCTACTGGCCGTCGCCAAGTTTGTTGGCTGGCCCTTTACCAGCGCCAGGCTGGCCATTAAGCAGAGAATGATTCGTTTCATAGTTATGTGTTGGTTAATCGGAGATTGGATCACTCCAGCCCAATTGTGAGTCATTGAGCACGGGAGCACGCCACGGTTTCGTAGCGTCAGCGGCCGCCGCAGCCGGATCCCAGAACTGGAGCTGTCCATCTTTGAAGCGGTAGCTTGTCCCGGCCGCTGAGCCTCCCAAGAGCTGCTTGAGCAAAGTGTCAATGATCTCGAAGTTCGCCTCGATCGCTGCCGCTCGATCGGCCGCGTTTAGAATGGTGTTGAGATACGTCATACCTTGGTCACATTGTTTTCGACGGCGTTCGTGTAATAATCGAAGAGATCTGTTGATATCTTCGTCCCGGCTACTACCTGGAAGTCGACTTCCCCACCCAATAGCGCGATTAGTGCGGCATTACTGAGGGTAAGAGTGTCAACGCCTTCCGGTGCCACGTACCGGGCTAAAAGGCTCACAGAAGTGTCATAGAATTCGAAGTAAGTGTACCGCTTATAAAGATGCGGTTCGTACAGTTCGCGGCCGGGATCTGTGAGAGTCCATTTGATGACGACTTCGCCGCCCGCCGCATAGGTGCTTTCGTTCAGCATGCCGTTGACGCGAAGATTCGCCGGCAGGAACTGTTCGAACATGAACCCGGTGATGAATAGCTCTCGGGGTTCCACATCAGCCAGGTCAATGAATGCTTCTTTCGAAAACGGTTGCAGCTTCAGGGTCGAAGAATTGTTAACAGCTAATTGCGGATGCTGCAGCGCTGTGATCGCGCTCTTCGCAACGATAAAAACATCACTGCCAACGCCGTGCGTTTCGCGGGCCGTCGCAAAGCGCGATCGCACGACGTAAATTCGATACGTGTGTTCGGATATAATCTCCGCGCTGATCATCGAGAAGATTTCGCCGTCGATGAAAATCAAATAGGTGTCAGAAAAAGCGTCGAACAATGTTTGTTCCGGAAGCGAGAGATCAACGCCATCGAGCTGAACAACCAAACCGATTGCCTGATCGATCATCGGCCGCGTGACTAAAAACTCTTCTGCAAGAATCCCGTGTTGCGCAAAGCGCATGACGGTTTCCAATTGAACGTAGCTGTCCAACACTTCGTCGTTAACGTTTCGTGCCAGGAACACGTTGAAGCCGGCCAACGTCGTTTGTGAACGCGCAGCGAGCACTGCGAGAGAAAGCTTTCCGGAAGGGCAAAGCGCGAGCGGCAATTCTACGATCCGGACAAATTGGAAATCTGCCGGCGCTGGAGCTTCTTCCCGATTGCCGGCGTCTGGTAGAGCGGTGATCCCGCCAACTGCAGGATATAGATAGCTGAAGTCGGCAATGAAGCTGATGTCAAACTGTGGCTTCGCTGGATTCGACTGCCGGCGTTCTGTGACGCGGAATATCATCGCGGCAACTGTTCGTTGCGGATAGTCAAACTTGAAGAGCGCGCCAGGCTGCAGATCGTCCCAGAGCGTTCCCTTTTTGAACAACTTCACTTTACCAGGACACGACGGCAGAGCGGATAATTGTCCCGCCGCTTTCGCAACTTCTTTGGCGACTTTGTCATTCGTGATCCATGGCCGCTCCATGACAAGAGGATCAACGCCGTTGTTGATTAGTCTCGCGGCGCCGTCTCTCCAGACTGGAGTGCTGTCAGACTGCAGTCCGATCTTCGCATTGGTGTAATTAACCGTCGCTTGCGTTTGAACAGTGCTCCAATCCTCCGGAGAAAATTCAGGGCGTGAAGCCATGTCTGCCAATTCAACGACAGGCAACACATCCGTCACTGCCGGCGGCCGCGTCAGCTTCACGGCAAATTTGCCTTCAGTGGTACCGATCGCGAATCCATCGAAATGCTCACACGACTGCAGGAGCACTTGTTTGAATTCCTGGGCTCGATTGAGAAACGGAGAAAATACAAATGCCTCATCGCGCAGCCGCGTTGCGGAAGCATTCAGAACCGTCGTATCGAGAAAAGCATCATTCAGCTGCAGGCCGGCGCGAGGGTGTTGCGCGAGATCTCCCAGGAATGCGATCGGATTACATTCTCCGTTCAGCTGTGCAGCCGGTGTTAACCAGGAAGGCTGTGGCCATCGGCCGACAACGACTTCAATGTTTTGCACATTCGTTTGGTTGTAACCCAGCCACAGATCCTTGAAGACGATGTAACAAAAGCCGCGATAGTACGGATGCTGATTTGGGCTTGTCGCGAGCGTCGGATCGGCGCCCTGGGCTTCCGTGCCCCAATAGATGCGCGCCCGGTCGAGTCCGCCAAGCTGATTGCGAATCGTCAGATCAGCGTAATCGGTGACACCTCTCTGCAGTGCGGCCGTCGTGTATGGCGGTTTTGCTCCCCAGAGAAGATCGCCGTTCATGTAGATCGCATACAGCGCGTCCACGGGGCCCATGCAAACGAGGCCGGCAATCGATGTGAAATAATTGTAGCCTGTTACGATCGATTCCTTGCCCTCTGTACTTTCAACTGGATCGTTATGCGTGTTGAACGGACCGCATAGCCAGGTTAAAGCGACACGCACCTTGCCGGCGAAATAAGGAACCGGCCGCGCCTGCTGGTTAGTTGATGCGCGAGCGGTGTCTGTACCAAAGGGCTTCGGCGGCTCAGTCGCTTTGTTATCCGAACTGCCAAAAAGAAAACTCATACGGCTTCCTCCTGGAACACGGGCCGATAAATTTTCGTGAGCCGCTCGCGATACGTTGGATCCTGCAGGTTCGAGAGAGTGACACCGCTCTTTCTCCAGCAATGCACGAATAAATCCTTTGCAACGAGAATGCCGGCGTGATGCTCAGTCTTCCCTATCTTAAAGCAGAGCACGTCGCCAACTGCAGGGGCCGGCACTTCCACAAACTGCTTGCTCGCATCGATCCAGCGAATGATTTGAGAGCGCTCGATGTGATGGCCGCCGTCCATCGTATATTTCGGAAACTCGTATCCGGTCCACAATCCGCATTCCCGGTAGATCTCAGCGCAGAGATGAACACAATCGACGCCAGCGCCTTTGACTTTTCCGTGGGGAACAAAAGGCGTATTCAACCAACTCGCAGCGCAGTCTTTCAAAACCGCGATTTTGTATGGAGTGTTGAAGAACGCTTTCATTATTTCTTTCCTCCTGCAGAAACATTTCCTTGAACGGCCGCGATCGTTGGATTGCGCTCCGGAACGAACGGAAAACCACCAAAGTTTTTCGGGAAATTCTTGAACTTGTTTGCGCAAGTCTCTTTCGATCCGTCGCAGCCTGGCACGAGTTGGATATTTTGGCCGACGACCGCTTTGTATAGAGGCGCATTAAGCGAAAGCGTCAGCTTGCCGGTACCGTTGTTGTAGCTCGATGCCAGGATCATTCGCACTTCGTAATTGGTGCCTTGCCCGGTCTCCAGCCAGCCATGCGCGAAGTAATCACCGATCTTTCGATCGTCAGTTGGAAACAACAACGTGACTGCCACTTGCGGCGCCGCAACGCCATTGACCGCCGCCATCGAGTACAGCGTGGCCATCGTCTCGAATTCATAGCGCTGCACCTTGCAGGTTTTCTGATCGTAAAGGAGATAGCTGCAGTCTGCCTGGATGAGATGCACCGGGCACTTCCTGGAAAGGACGTGAATTAGCGAATCGCAGTGCGCAACAACTCTGTCCCCTTCGTCATCAACAGTTCGCACCGTCCCAGTGAAGCGCACGGTCCGGACCTCCGGCGCCGTGTAATCGATTTCGAGAACTTCGACATTCAGCGGCCGTGCGAACGGGATCGGAAGGAACAGCGCGAACGGATGATCAGCGTCATACTTCGCGTTGATCTCCAGCTTCTCTGCATCGCCTTTGGTGCTCTGCGCGAACGTGCTGTTGTCGATCGCAAATTTTTTGTAAGTGACGTTTCGAGAAATTACGTCGGCCGCAAAGCTTGTGTAATACCAATGAACGTCGATCGGAACGTCGCACCAGAAGTGATAAAGATAGATCGGCCGCTCTCCCATTTCGAAAGCGGTGTACTCATTCGGAAGCTCGATGACACGAACCGGCCGCTTCTGCCAGCCTTCTGCCATGAACTTGGCGCGTTCTGTGTCATCAGCCAGGCGCACATATACCAACCGGGAAACAGACGCTGCAGAGTTGAGCAGGTTGATGTTTACGGCCGTATCGATCGTGACTCGCTCCGTTGCTCCATTGGAAACGACATTGGTAATTTTCGCCGCTGCAGGTGAATAGCCGGCGCGGCTGAAATACAGATGAAGGTCCGGCCGTAAATTCCATGTGTCAGCAAGTCCCTGGGCAACGATGTCAAAGTGTGTCGTGTCCACGGCCGCCGTGATCTGCATCCCTTCGATCGGAGCGGGCAACCAAAATCCAACGAGCCGGCCAAACACCGCGGCGGTGAACGCATCCATCGCGTCGATCTCTGCATCGGTGCGAAGATCGAGAGTGAATTCGTAACCCTGAACAACAAAGTTTCCAAGCGACGTAAAAAACTCAGCGCCGAAGCCGATCGTCATTTCCTTCAGGTCATACTGAAAACGCTTGGTTACCGGATCGCTCCAGTTGATCGCAAATTGAAAGATTGGCCGCGTTAGATAGTTCATCCGAAGATCGCGAGATATAAACGGCCGTTAGCGGGTGCAGTCGGGAATGCCAGGACAATATTTGCCGCTGCAGGTGTGAAAATTGGTGTCGCTTGAATTGTGACATTGGCGGCACTCGTTAGAACTGACACGCCCCAGCTGACGCCTGTGAAAACTGCGTAATTTGCATTTGCGAACGTTCCGGCTGTAAACGTCACTGTGAGCGCCGTCGCAGATCCTCCGGAGAGGCCAGAAACTCCGACGCTGTAACGAATCACCCAGCCGGTGCCTGTTACGAATTGCGCTGACAAAATAACTTTGGCTCCTTTTGAGGCCAACGCGGCAACGGCCGCGGCTGCGTCCGTTGCTGCCTGGTTCGCAACGTTCTTCGCGTCCTGATCGTTGTAGAACATCGTATCGATCAGCGAGGCGAACTGTGTCTGGTTCGGGATGTCACCTGTTTCGAAGAAGCTCTTCAGGTTCGCTTGTGTTTCTGGAATAGGCATAGGCTTATGCGACTGCGAGCGTTGAACCGACTTTCATGACACCGATACCCACAGCGCCAGAGGGAATGACAGCGCCCAACGTTGCGTTCGTTGCGGGCTCCAGCTCTGACACGGAAAGCAGCATCGAGCCGCGGATCCCGGTCTGGGCTGTCATGTCCTGGCAAGTGAACTTTCCGAACAGAATTGGCCAGACGAGCCGCTTTGCTTTGAACGTTTGAGTAACAGCCTGGGAGATCGTCAGAACAGATCCCGCAACACCACTGATCTGCCGGGCGTTATAGACGGGCGCCTGCGGATTCGAATCATCGAGAAGAAAAATACGATCGCCGTTTGCCCAGGCGGTACCGGAAAGGGATAACGACACTGTGACGTTTGTCACATCAGCAGCGAGTTGCGAAGAACGCCCCCAGTATGGAGCACATGCGAGCCCTGACTTCTTCGCAATCATCACCATGTCATCCAGCAAATTCTGTTGAGCGGCCGTCCATGGGGTAACAAGCCAGCTGATTTGGCGCCGCGGCTCTGCAGTCAGGGCGAACCGCGCTTCGTTTCCTGTGACACCATCCGTGATCTCTGTCTGCCAACGGCGCTGCCAATCCGGTTGCTGGGCCCAGTTCGCCGGCAAGGAAAGCAAAACGTGATCGTTGATGTATTCGATCGTCATGTCGGGATCCCGATTTCAGCTTTCGCAGATTTCACGATCTTGATGATCGAACCGGCGTGCTGCTCGATCGCGCGTTTCATTTCCGATTCATCACGCACCTGGATGAAAACCATTTTGTGGCCTTCTACATTTACGTCAGGCGATGAATTGCGGAGACCGGGCAAAGCGCCGGCCGTGCTAGTCGCCGGGCTGGCCAGTCCGGAAGGAATTCCGGATGCGAGATCGCGGGCGCTCAATGCGCCGCTTCGGATGGCTTCGAAAAAGCTGGAGCCAAATTCGCGAACCCGTTTTGCCGGGATAACGAATTCGCCGTTGGAAAGCATCATCGGAACTTGATCATCTGTCGGACCACCGGGACCGGAGATTAGCCCGCCGTCTGCAGCAAAGCCTGCAACGATTCCGCTCGCAGCGGCCGCCGCGGCTCCAGTCATGGCCATGCCAGGAGCGACGGTAGAACCACCGCTGACAATTCCCAGCCAGGTCAAGATCGGGATCGCAATCTTGGCGTAAAGAATCATCGAGAGGATTGTTGAAATGAAATTGGTCAGAATCGAGAGGCCGAATTCCGCGAATGCCTGTCCGGCGTCTTTGCTTCCCATGATCACGTTTGTGAGCGCGCCGGCTAATCCGTCGACGGCATTCCGGACCATGTTGATGGAACTGGTGGCCATCGCCTTGCCAAGGTTGCCCCATTCGTTGCGCAGCTCGATGACGCCGCGCTTAAATGTCCCGAGGAAATTGTCTGAGTTAAGATCACGAACCCGCTGCAGTATCTCAACGCGCTGTTGTTCCAGTTCAACTAATTGCTGTTCGGTCTGCAGCTCTTCCTGGGGAGTAAGATTGCCAGAGAGTTTTTTCTGTTGGTTGTTCCGGATCTGCTCTTCGATCAGGCGGTTCTCTTTTTCGAGCAACGGAAGGAGCTGCTCTTTCTTTTGCTGATCATCGATGTCGCGGCTGTTCTCGATGCCCTCTCGCGCAGCGCGCAGTTTTGCGAATGCAATTTCAGAGCGAGCTGCAGCCTCTTTGTCCAAAAGTTCCTGACGTTTCTTTGCATAAATTTCAGTGACTTTTGTTTTCTCCTGCTCTGCCAACGTGTGATTTAAAATTTCTCGATCGACTTTTTCCTTCAGCTGTTTTTCTTCGGCATCGAGCAGGGCGATTTTGCTCTTAGTCGCTTCTGCGTGTGCCTTGTCGATCTGCTCGATCAGCTTTTTCGCTTCTTCACTGATGACATTTGCGCTGCCGGCGCTGGTAGATGCCTGGCCTCCGCTGGCGGATAGAGACTTTGTGCCGGCTGACGCTTTACCTTTTGCAAACAAGTCCAGCGCGCTGCTCCAAAAGCCACTCCACTGGGACTTCAAATCGTCGATCGTCTTTGTTCCGATCGCTTTCGCATCACGCCATGTATTCGCGATCCACGAAGTGACACCGTTCACGGAATTGTTTGCGAGAGCGGCGCCGCTGCTAACGACGTCCTTCACATCCTGCTTTATTTCTCCGACAAAGTGTTTTGCCTCTTTGATGGCGTCTTTGAATTTGCCAGTACTGAGATCGAGCAGAACGGTCGCAGAGGTCCGGGCGGAATCAGCGAGATCGAGCGTTGTGCGGATCAGTGAATTTAAAATCTGCTGGAGATCTCGGTATACCTGGACGGCTACTTGTGCTTGGCGAAGGTTTGAATCGAATGCGAACGCGTAATAGTTTCCGATGATTTCGCCCAGAGTTTTGAACGATGTGATCAGTAGATTTACGGCAACAAGCAAACCCCGAAACATTTCAGCGAGTGTCGACGCAGCGCCGCCCGTTGCGTTTAAGTCCTTTTCCGATTGCTTCAGCCACTTCGTAAATTCATTAAGCGTCGGCAGTATCTCGTTTGCGAACTGCCTGAAGATCGATTGGAACGTCGATTCCAGCTGAATCATCGTCCGATGGAATGCTGACGCGTTCTCTATATCTTCCTGTGAAGGACTTCCGCTCTTTAGCGCTCGTAGCGCATCGGCGCCTTGGTTGAGAAAGGATATCCATTGCCGGCCGCCCCGCCCAAACAGATCCATGGCCGCGGCAATTTTTTGAGGTCCGTCTGCCATGCCCTGGAAACGATCCATTGTCTGTTCCAGGATTTGCGTCGTTGGTAAAAGGCGCCCGTTCAGATCAGTGACCGCAACACCGATATCCCGGAACGTTGCGGCGCTCTGTCCGCCAACTTTCACGGCCTGGAAAATGCGATCGCTGAAAAAACCAAGCCCAAGATCTACCTGCTCGAACGAAAGTTTCGTTTCCTTCGCCAACTTTTTTACACCGTTCAGCTCAGTGATGAGCATGCCGGTGTTTTCAGCCAGGTCTCCCATGGCGACTTCAGCTTGAATCGCTTTTTCGGTGAACTGGACGATTGCACCAACGCTAAAAAGCAGCGCGAGTTTCTTACCGATCTCAGATGCAAGGTCGCCAATCTTTGTAATCTTTTCCAAGCCGTGCGACATGCCGCCGAAAAAGTCCTGCAGCTTAGCTGCAGCTTCGGCCGTGTGTGCGTCGACTGTGATTGATACTCGCGACATTTACTTTTAGATCGGAGCGCCTTTGCCGGCCGCTCCGTCGCTATACATCCGCGTTAATCGCTTGCTGGCCGCCTTGGTGAAGTGATCGAACTGCAACAACGTGTACCGTTCGATCTGCTCCCAGTCATGGCCTTGCCAGATCAGAAAATCTATGCGCTCAGCTATTTCTGAGTCTTCGTCGCCAGCTTCTTCGGCATCATGTTGCTGAGCGCGCCGGCGAGACCGTTTCCCAGTTCTAAAACTTCCGGGCTGAGATTTTGTTCCAATGCTGCTTTCAGCAGGGCGAGACCTTCGGCCAGGGAACGCTCTTCGAGCCAGGCCGCGTCTTTCTTCGTTGAATTGAGAATGACGAACGCCATCAGCTCAGAGGACTGCTGAAGAATGTCCTGGAGCGGATCGAGATTGAGATGCACGGTTGCGCCGGCAGCGGTTTTTTCCGTGTTATAAAGTTTGAACTTGCCGTTTTTTTCGAACAGCTGATCGGCGATCTTTCCGATCTGTTTCAGAAACTCCAGCGCCTTCAAAAAAGGCATTTGTTTGACAACGACTTTTGTATCATCAGCCAGTGTGAGTTCGGTTCCGGGATTTGTAATCTTCAGCATAAGCGTGAACGTGATTTGTGAATGTTTGAGCCGTCCTAATCTCTCGAAAGAACAACCGGCTCGGACAGGGCCAGTAGTTCCAAAGTGAATTCATTTATCTTTTGCCCGTCGTTGTCGCCCCAATCGGAAGTGCGGATCTCTGCAGAGAAAGAGATCTTGCCGGCCGGACCAGCGTTGTGCTGATCGTAAAGGATGATTATTGCGGTACCGCGAACGAACGCTTCAGAAAGCATCGTGTAGTTTTTGATCGCCGGTGCGTCAAACGTCACAGTCAGCGGACCTTCAAGACCATTCAACCAGGCTTCACTGATTGGCGTGATGGTTCCGTTTTCACTGTCGACTTGATATTCTACGCCTTCGGCTCCGCCAACCGGGTTGGTGACAACGACATTTGAAATCCACTTGTAGCCGAGATCGATGGCTTCATTTAAAACGGGATCCATCTCCTGGACTTCGTGCTCTTCAACGGCCGCCTGATCGACGTTCTCTGTTGCGAGGTTCAGCAAACGGAGTTGAGGCCCCAGCTGTTCATCGAGCTTGAATGACCAGCGCGGATCCACTTTGCCGATCGCTTCGCGCGTTACGCGCATTCGGCCTTTGTCAGCGGTGAGTTGTTGGGCACGATCAAGCTTTGGCTCCTGCTTCGTGAGCATGACGTTGCCCAGATCAACGTAGTCGGCGCCGATCCTTTGAAAGAACAGGCGGCCGGTTAACTTTTTGCGCGCTGCGACGTTTCCGATTTGCATAACGATTGGCGGAGAGCTTTTTTGTTGAGCGTTTAAATGTTCGGGAGGAAAGGCACCCAGGCAGAGCGCCACACAGTAAACCCACCTCAAAACTGAATAGCGGCTCATACCTGGGTGAATTGGTTAAGTGAGTTCGAGCGACTGAACGACTGGCGCATCGATCGAAAGCAACATCAGCGTTGACTCGTTGTACTTCTGCCCGTCGTGATCACCCCAATCAGAGACATATAGTTCACCGTGGAACGTCACGATTTCGCGGGGCGTCGTAGTGTTCTGATCGAACGTCAGCAAGCGGACGTACACGCGCTTGAACGTCTTTGTCAGCGATGTGTATTGGCTGAACGTCAGAGCTGCCTTGGTAAACGTTCCGGCGATGCTGGAGTTGTCAGCGATGTTTCCACCAACGACGATCGTGATCATGCCGCTGCCGAGATCGACGGTGTAGTCGGTGTTCAGCGTCTTGCTGGTGACAACGAACACGGACAAAGCCATTGCGCCAACGTAGTAGCTATAGCCTTGCTTCACGCTGGAGATGGACCACGCGACGGCCGCTCCGGAGGATTGCGTCACCGTGCTGGGCGCGTCTGCCAGGTGCAACAGCCCGATAAGATCGTTGTGATGTTCGTCAGCTTTGACGGACCAGCGAAGATCGACTTTGCTGGGCTCTTCGTGTGTCACCTGCAGATAACCTTTTTGCGCGGTGAGTTGCTGTGCGCGGTCTACTTTCGGCTCCTGCTTGTTCAACAGCACGTTGCCGAAATTGCGGAACGCGGTTGGTGTCGCATCGTCAGCGATAAAGAGCTGCGCAGTTACTTTTCTGCGCGTGCGGAAATCTCCAATTTGCATAATTCAGTTTCGCGATATCTGAGCGTGTGAACGTTTACTTCGCGGCCTGCTTGGCGGCTGGCTTTTCGGAAACGACTTCCGCTGCGAGTTTCTTTTCGATGAGGAAGTTGGCGAAGTCCTCCTTCACCTCCAACTCAGTGCCCTTCTTGTGGAAGGCGCCATCGATGTGTTGATCTTGTGTCAGACTGATTTTTTTCATGATTTGCAGTTACGGTTTGAGCATTTAACGAACGGTGAACAGGCGATCGCCGGCTTCGGCGCGCCATGACATTTGCCATGCGATGCGTCCCCGCGCTTCGCCGGGCTTGATAGACTGGATGGATGATCCGCCCAGGGGAACGAGCCGGATCAGCCGCGGATTGAAATTGAGATTCTGCGCCGTCATCTGTTCTTCCAGCGAATCCTTGATGTTGATCAGCCCGATGACTTTATCGGTACCAACGAGCGCCCCTTTTCCGGACGTGTATTCCTGGTCTGTCATGAGAAGCACAAATTCGCGTGTGCCTTTTACCTTCAGTTCCGAACCTTGAATTTCTGTCGTGAATTCATCGGCGCTGGGAACGATTACGCACACGCGGCTGTTGTACGCTCGCAGATCGGCGATCGCTTTCAGCAGGTCGGAACTGGGATACGGTTCCACTTTTTCGAATAATGGAACGCCGGCCGTGTACTCGAGTGCAGCGATCCGCTCCTTCAACGCATCGAGCAGCGCCGACGTACGAATAAATTTGTTATCGTTCGCGCTCATCGTGTCCTGATTTGTTTTGAGCTTCCCCAGGCTCCGGTTCCGCCCGTGTTTTGCGGCGCTGGATTTGCGAGCGGAAGATCTGGAAAGGCACCGTCCCGGATTTCGCGAAGTTCGCGCATGGCGTCATCTTTCGCTTTCACTTGGGAATCGGATGCACCGTTGATCTGCGAATGCAGTTCGAACATCACGAGCGGCTTCAGCAATCCCAGAATGCGATCGGATGTCAGCACGTACCGTTTCGTGTAATCCGTAACGGTTTGTGTCGCCCCGGCAATCGCATCGGCGATCGGATCTGGCTTGTTTGCATTCGCCAGGTTGCTGGTGATCTGATCGATTTCAGCCTGGCTGATCCCGAGATCTGAAGCGCTGTAGCTCATTTATTTCGCAACGGGTGCAGCAACGACAGCAGCGCGGACAACCTTCACCTTGACGCAACGCGGACCGCGGTCTGTCTCTGAGATGTCGCACGTAACCTCATCGCCAGTGCCGAGCTTTTTCACCCCGGTTTGTTTGAGGTCTTTAACGTGGACAAAAATTTCGCGGCGGTCCTTCAGGCGAATGAAGCCGTAACCTTTTTCTTCGTTGTAGAATTTAACTGTGCCTTCGAGCATAAAATGAAAATTAGTGTTTCGTGCAGGAACACGGCCGGTATTGCAGGCCGTTGTCGGTCTTAACTAGCTGGCCGTTATGTCCGCGCCCTTTGCACTTCGGGCACTTCGATTCGGGCTCTTTGTCGAGTGGAATGAATCCGGGCGGAACCTGTCCCGCGGGAAACGTTGAAATCAATCCGGTTGTTGGACACATACGCTTTGAGCTTTCTTTTGTTTTTTAAAAACGCCGGCGTCTGACTTGCGCCCGATCGCCGGCGTCACTTATGGCTTTACGGGACGATCAACTTAAAAACGGGATGTAACGGATCGGGATTGGCGCTGTTACACGCGTGCGCAATGGTTCAACATCGGCAAACCACGGCAGCTCCTGCAGTGTTCCAGGACTGTCCGGCGGCGCGATGTGCGATAAACCGATTGCAGCATCGATGTCGTTGGCTTCGTTGCGATCGGGCGCTCTTCCGTATTCGTGGTGAGCTGGATCCGATTGCGTGAACAACGTATGCGTGTCGGCGGCCGGAGTTTCATCCGGGACCAAAACGGCAACGATAATCACGTCGGCTTCAGACTCCACAACGTAGGCCGCCAACGCTTCAGCGGCTGCAGGTGAGTTGTCCGAGACGATCACGAGATCAACTGCAGGAGTGTCGGCCTGGCTGATCTCCGGAAGATCCGGAACGGTGCTTTGTTGTTCTGCGTGTACCAATGGAACCGACATGAGCAAGGCCGTCGCGACAAGCGACAGCAAGAAACAGGATCGATTTTTAGTTTTCATTTGTTCTGCCATTTACGTTTGAGCGTTTTTCTTGGTTGTGTTTCAGGGGGCTAAGATTGGGCGACGCCATGCGGCGCCGCCCAAAAGTTCGGATGTTTTAGTTGCTGATCACGGCGACAGCATTCGTGAAGAAAATGTTGTTCGTCGGATCTGCAGCACTGCGCACGCGGACGGCTTTCCACTTCACGCAATTGTCCGTCAGCGTTGCGGGGAAGTTGGTGAACCCGGTGACGCCAGCCGTTTTATTCGCGCTCGCAGTCAACGTGATGTAGTTCGTCGTCGCGTACGTCGTGCCGTCATAGGTTGGTGCGAAGTCGATAGAGATCGCATCGGTGGTGGCAGCGTTGGTTCCCGCGAAAGTAACAAAGGCCGAAAAGCCTTTACCGCGGGGAACGGTGAATGCGGTCGACGTCGTCAGGTTGCTGACGGCCCCGCCGGTAACTTTCGTTGGCAACGCGATCGCGTTCGTCGTGACCAGCGCTGTCAATCCATCGAGAGCGACAGCCTTTGGCGCGCTGCAGAAGAACGACAGCAGGAATGCCAGGATGATCAGCGCAGCGGCGCCGCCATTCTTTTTTGTTTTTCCTTTGGTGTCCTCTTCGCCTGGCTTGGCGTCCGCCTTCGCTTCTTCGGCATAGCCGCCCTTGATCAGCGCAGCTGCGATCGCGTCGGTAACTTCTACGACCTGGTCTTTCTTGTAGTGTTCGCCGTGGGCGATCACGTTCTTGAGAATTTTAACTTTTTTCACAGTTTTATTTTTGTTTGTGCGTTGATGAATTCGGGCGCCGGCTGATCATCAGCCAGCGCCCACAGTGCTTAGTTGATGACATCCGTCAGGATGTAACCCGCTTCGGGACCGACGAGTTTCTCGTCCACGAAGTGCTTCGCGGCGTGGAAGTCGGAATAGCGATCAGGGATGCGATAGGAATCGACTGCGACTTCTGCGTTTCCGGTCATGGCAGACCAATTGAAAGTGCGTCCGAAGTTCGGCGCCTGCAGATCCTGGGCTTCTTCGACGTGTGCGAGGATCATGTGTTTGGACCAGATGTTGTTCGGATCTTCGGTCTGGCCTTCCGCCGCATTGTTTTGCAGCGTGCCGGCAACGACGAAGTTCCCGGCCGGCACTCCGAATACAGCAGCCAGCAAATCTTCGGTGAGAATTCCGGTTTGCGTGTACTTGATCAGCTCAATCAACTTCGGGTGGCGTTTGAGTTTGTTGAACACGTCCCGATTGACCGTGATCATGTTCACTTCCAAACCGATCTGTTTGCGGACAGCTTCCTTCGCTGCATCTACGTCGACGGCTGGATTTGAGTTCGCGTAATCATCCCACTTCACGAGCAGGCCGGAGTTTGGAACACCGCCGTTGTAGATTTTGTCGCGGACTCGGATCTCGTGATTCTTCATCACGACGTTCATAGCGCGGCGTGTGGCCGAAGAATCAGCGTCGAAAAACGTCGCGTATTTTTTTCGCTCCGCATCGTCAATCGGAACGGCGTGGCCGTAATCTTTGCAGCTGAAGGCATCGCCGCTGATCTTCATCTGCGATTGCGAGTAGGCGGCACCAGGAGCGCGGCCGATGTCGACCGGGAAGTCCAGCATGTTGACGCGATTGAACACGTAATAGCTGGCGCTCTGCAGGCCGGAGTAAAAAACAGGGAAGATGCGGCGGCCGATGAAGGACCGGGCGTCCTCCATGAACTTCGTCGCGATCCCCGTCATGATGGGGTTAAAGGTCGGTGTTGCGTTCATTTATTTTGATTCAATTGAAAGCGTGTGAGCGTTTAGAGTTTCTCGACGACATCGATGATCTCGATGACATCGCCGTCAGCACTGTTTGTTTCCGGGGATGTCTTGACGCCAATCGCACGACCGGCGCCGCCACCGTCAACAACTTTGCCGCCATTGGCAGCTTTGACCTGGGCAGGCGTTGCGATCACCCCGCCAGCTTTGACTTTGACGGTGCCGCCTTTGCCGAGCAGGCGAACGGTCCAGCGGCCGCTGCCGCTTTCCAGTTCCTGCTGCAGCACGCCGATTGCGAGACCGTTCGTGTACAGCTGAATGGTCTTTGCGCCAGCGACTTGTTCGACGATGTGGCCTTCTTTGCCGACGAGATCGGCAGGGACAGCGGCCGTGTACTGCTTGTACGGAGAATCTGTAAAACTCTGTTGCATATTCTGTTCTTAAAAAAGTTTGAGAGCGTTTGAGCGTTTAGCCGTTCAGCGAATCGCGCCAGGCCTGGTAGAGTTGCGGTTGCGTGCGCGCGATTTTCTCCTGGGCTTTTGCCTCAGTGATGTTTTCCTTCGTGGCCATCTCCTTGGCTTTGACAATGAACTCGTGTTCTTTGCCTTTGGCCTGAGCGACCGTACCGCCGTTGCCCGGCTGCTCGATCACTGGCAGGAACGCGGGATTGACTGGCAACGCATCGATGATTGCTTTCGCCTGGACCGGCGCCGTGACAAGCAGCTCTTCGTAATGAGTGATGAGAGCTGCGTTCTTCGGTTCGATCTTGCCGGCAGCGACTGCTGCAGCAACAACCACCTTCGCATTGTCTTTGGCCTGCGTTACGAGCAGTCCTTCGATGTTCGTGATCTTTCCTTTCAGATCACCGATTTCTTTGTCTTTGGCGGCAATGGCCGCCTGCATTTCTTGTTCTGTCATACTAGCTTTGGCTTGTGTTGGCGGCGGCGTGCCGCCGGGTTGTGAACTGCGTTGCGTGTTGCCGTCCTCTGACAACTTGCTCTGCAGAAACTCAGGAGAGACGCCGAGAAGTTCGGCGCAAAAATCGATTGAACTTTTTGCCATGACGGGCGCGATCTTTTTGAACGCGGCGCGGTTCACGAGCCCGCCCATATTCAAAGGTGTTCCCAGGACTGTGCCGTCTTCCGCATAGACAACGTTCGGAGAGAAGCGCCGATACGATTTGCCCAGGACTTTTTCGCCGCCTGCTTTGGACCAATCACCCATGATCAGGCGAATGCCACCGGTTTTCAGATCATCGCCGCCCCATCGAGCGCCAACGGGATGGCCGGCTGCTTCGTCATCATCGTGATTGAAATCGATATAAGGAACATCGCCTTCGCCGGCTTCTGCCTTTTGCAAATAGTGTTTGATGTAGCCATCAATCAGAACCGCGGCTTCCGGAGTCGCCTTCGCTTTTGTTGTAAACGGTTCACCATTTTTCGTTCCAGTGATGGTGTGTTCACCCGGCGGCATGAATTGGATTTCCATCGGAAGCGATCCGTCTTTCGGCAGATCGATCTGGATCGGCGACAACTTCGCCATCACTACGTTTTTTCCTGTGATCAGTTTCGTATTCATGAGTTCAGTCCTCGATCGTCAATTTGTCTTTGCAGAATCATTTCACCGCGTTTGATCGCGGCATCCTGTAGCAGCTGTTCATTCGGCATTGCGGTTGGATCCGGCTCCTGGGTAACGCTGGGAGTGAGAACGTATTGAAGCGTGACACCATGATTCGCAGCCGCGACGGCAAGCCCAATGCCGGTAGCTGTGTGAACGAGAAACAGCGTCATGCCTGTTTCCTGTTCGAAAGTGTGAGGTGTGCGGCCGTAGGCGTCGGCTGTCTGTGGAATGGAAAGATTGCGCGCTCGCTTGGCTGTGATTTTTCCGCCGAAAACTTTTTGCGCAAATGTCGGATCGTTAATCCAAACTGTTACGCGCTTGCCGTCGCCACTGACGACCGGAGCCTGGACAGATTGCGCAACCCGGTTGAAGTAATGTTCGCGTTTGCCGCCAAGTTTGTTTTCCTGATTTGCGTCTTTGATCCGCAAATGAGTCTTTGTCTGGTTCGCAACTTCGCGTCCGATGCCCAGCATGATGGCCCGCGGGTTTTTCGCTTCGGCAATGAGATCAGCAATCTTCGCTGCAGTGCCGTGATCGTCTACGTGACACGCGATCATGCCTTCCTCCTTCCGGATCCACGCTCCATGAATCCCCTCGCTGCGCCGTTGACGACGGCCGCGCCCATTGCATTTTCCATCGAGCTTGCGAGGGCCGCGGCATCGAGCTTTTCGAACAGTTCAGGAAATTGTTTACGCCCGGCTTCCAATGCCTGGATAAATTCGGCGTCAGAAACGTTTCCGCTCTTTGATGCGACAGCCAGTCGAACAAAAAACGGTTTCACTCCGGCAAGCCATTTCGCCTGAACGCCGGTTAGATCTTCCAAAACATTTTCAGCGAGCTGCTCTGATGCATCCTTCGCTTGCACGGGCTGGCCTTTCTTTGCGAGTTCTTCCGGCGATGTGGGTTGATCGAGTCCTGGCATGAGTGGAGCGGCCGCTGGTTTCTTGATCACTGCCTGGCCGGCTTGCGGCATTGGGATTTCGTGGCGCTTGTAGAACCATTCCGCCGGCATTTCGACGCCGCGATCGATGAGCAGCCCATCACGCTCCGCTAGGGCTTTCGCGTCTTTTACTTCGCGAGCCGCAAGAACAATTTTCGGCGCGTCTTCGGTGTTGCCGTAATTCAACATCAGCGCGTAAGGCACGAACTGTGTTGTCAGCACGTTTGCGGTGAATGTCCCGGCAGCTTCAACGACTTCGCCCTTCACGCTTTCATGCGTATCGCCCAGGGCGCGACTGCCGGAATCTCCGACGTCCGTCGATAGCGTTTGGTGCAGGACGACGATGTCGCAAATCCGATCGGCAAATTTCAGCAGATAAACATGGGGGCTTTCGGAGCTGTTCTTTGCTCCATCCATGAACTGAAGTTTTGTCCCTGCCGGCATGGCCGCCCAGCCGGCGCTCCCCATGTTCTGCAGCATGTCGCTGACAAGTTCTTTGAGGCCCGGCTTGTTTGGATCGTACTCCGCCCAGCGGAACGGGATCCCGAACAGCTGCGCGTAATTCAAAAACCATTCCGATGTGAAGTTCGCTGCAACCCACCACCATGCCAAAGTTCTGAGCATTGCGCCGCCGATCGGGTTTCCGCTCTTCTGTTTGTGGATCGAGATCAGGAACTTGTTCGGCGGAAACGGTGCAAACTGCGCGAGAGTTGGATTGAGCTTCTGATATTGAACCGGCTCCGGATTGATTTGCGTTCCGATCTGACTGGTATCGAGCATCAGATCCGCGCCGATTCCAGGATAGCCATAGTAACGCGGATGAACCCACTGCGTTGAACGGGCGTAAATTGCCGGCTTGCCTTTAATTAATCCGCGCTCCCAGCCGATTTGCTGGACGCTGATGCCTTTTCCCCAGGCATCCATGATGTCATAGACCATTCCATGAACGCCGTTCTCGTCTTTGTCTGGCCGGGGAGCAAACGCCTTGAGCAAATCACGGATGAATTGCGCACGCTCTTCGGCGGCCGGGCTGGATGTGCCATCATCATTTGTCGCCGCCTGGACGCTCAAGTCCATGGACTGGACCGCCCACTTCAATTCGTTGAGACATTTGGAAAGGTGCGGCCATGTCTCTTCCATCAAATCAAACAGCTGCCACACTCCAAGCAGGTTCCCGGAAAGAGCGCTTCGCAGAATGCCTTCAACAACGTCAGGAGTATAATAGCTGACGTTCGGACTCATCCAACGATCCCGCGCCTGCGGAATAATATATGGCAGGATCGGATTGTTATTCTCTGTCGACGCATCTGACGGCGCCGCGGCCGGAGCTTTTTTCCTTTTGCCCGATACCTGGGGATTCGGGTTGGTGATCACCGCGCACCTCCCTGCCATCCGAAAAGGGTCAGACCGGAAAGCGATCCAGAGTTAACGCGAAAAAGGGTGCCGAAATGAGGAGTCGCGCAGAGATTTAAACCGTATGCAGTACGTGTGCAAACCGGCTCAGGAGAAAAGATGTTGATCGCCGGTGCCTTCGCACGTGGCAAAAGCGCTGTAGGCGATTTTAAGAGGCAAAGCAGGGCTGTCTGAATGACCCTTTTCATTGAGTTTGCCCGGCTGACGGTGCGACCTGCCGCTCTGCAGCCCCGTGCATACGCTACCGTTAGCCGTGCATACGGGTGATTGTGTGTCCCCCCATCGGAACAGCGTCTGCGAAACAAAGCGGCTGTAATCGGACGCCTCAAGCTGCACCTCCTGGAATGATCAAACCGTTGTGGCGAACCCATTGCCTCGGGCGGAACTGGCGGGCAACGTGATTCGCGCCGAATGTGATTCCGGCCGTGGATTCCATCGCCCCGCCGTTGGACCGCAAGGCGCGGATCCCGAGCTTCGTTCCGTCGAACGAATCAGCGTGTTCTCCATTTGGTCCCAGTTCGTTATTGAACTGCCCGCGCTCCTTCACAACACGGCGAAAGTCTTCCGTGATGAATCGCTCCGGAGGAAGGATCAGGTGATTATCGTCCAGTTCGGCAACCAGTTCTGCGCCCAGGTATTGCTTCAAAGTGATGGACTCTTCTTCGCCTGGCTGTTTAATCGTTTCACTGTTGATGACCAATTCAACCGGAAGGAGCCCGGCGAATTCGGTCCGGAGATCCGTGGCGAAGTAGCGTTCGTTTGATGCATCGATGCAGAGCCTGCGAGCAGGACCGCCCACGGGGCGCTTTGCGATCGCTTCGAGAACAGTGCGCGCGTACTTCCGGGCAATCGCTGGATCATTCGTCTTCCAGGAAAGGATGACGCGGGCAAAGATTTCGATGCCTTGTTGCTCGCAAACGGCAAAGCCATTTGGGTTGGATGTCTGTTTTTCAGTCGTCGCCAAATCCCATCCGCAGCCGACTGGACCGGGGCCGATGTGATTTAAAAGAAAATCGATCGCGCGACGAAGATCGTCATCATCCTCGATCATGAACCATGCGCATTGGTTAATGCCTTTGGTCTGCGCAGTGTTGAGCTGGACCGTTCCGCAAGCAGCTGTGCCCCCGGTAAGAAATTTGCATCCATAGTTTCGATCCCATGCATCTTTATCGCGAGAACGTCGCCGGGCTTCAGCGGGATCGAGCGGAGTGCCGTCTACAGAATCATAAATCGGAACGCCATCCTTATAGGCGTCGAACGCATCCAGGCGCAAAACCCAGATGCCGTGTTCGCTTTGGTACCAATTGCCTTCCGGCCGTGGCGGAAACTGTGTGCCTACGGGCGGCATCAACTGATCAAAAGCATAATGCTTATCATCGCGGGGAATCGTCGTGGAAAGTGTCAGCCGATAATCCGGATTGCTGGAAATGATTGGCTCAACGGCTTCAAAGATTTCACGCCAGCCAGGCAGTGCGCGCAACTCATCGGCCATCATATCGCCGGTTTCGCCGACAGCATCGGCAGTTAACGCAATGACCTTGGTCCGCGAATAAGTGTTCCTGGAATGGTAGTAACGGAATTCCAGGCGCTGTGCTTCGAACGTTCCCGCAAAATCATCCGGTGTGAGCCTTTCCAGGATTTCTCCCGTCTTCTGGTCCGCGATCTGGATCCGGCCGGCATCTTCGGTTTCTTCCGCTTCAGCAATCGCGACTTCGATCGCAGCCCGGATGACGTCTGATTCTTTGCGAACAATTTCTCGGGAGAGGTTCAGCTTCGCGCTGCCGAAAACCACGGTGTGGTTTTCTTCCTTCATCATTTTATAGAGCGCGATCTTGGCGAAGGTTGTCGTCTTGCCGTATTGCCGGCGCGCAACGAATGCAGAAACGCGGTACTTCTTCGTCCCGCGAAAATATTCCAGTTGCCCCCTGCGCATTTCGAGAGCGCGCAAAGACCTGGCTTGAGCCTTTCCGGTTTTCTGTTTCGTCAGGACCGCTGGGGCGGAAACGGCGCCGGAATCTTTGTCCGACGCCGTGGGCCCCAATTTTTCACTCGCAGCATTTTTCGGTGAAAAAGTGTGCCCGCTGTTTCCGTTCTCCGGACTGACTCGAATGCCGGCGGGCGCGGCATTTGCAGTATTTACATAAGAGCCTCCTTCGTTCGTCGCTCCGTGAGGTGCTGAAAGCATTGGCGCCGCAGATGCCGCGGGAGCGCTCTCCGGAGCAGAGCCCGGCGCCGTTTTCTTTTTTGGGGTATTTCGTTTCACCAGTCCTCTTTGAAAATGAGCTGGCCAAGTTTTTCTGTGCGATCGGACTTCGGCGCTTTGCTGTTCGCGATTTCCTTCAAACGCTTGTCGTTGTGCCAATCGATGAACAGCTCGATCGTTTCGCGCTGCCACTTCTTCTTCTCGAATCGCAGCTTCTCCTGCATGCGCGCTTCGGCCTGTTTCTTCAGCTCGATCTTTTCCTTTTCGAGATTCGATGACGTCGTCAGCTCCTGGATGCGAAGCCACTGTTTCCAGTCTTCTTCCTCCAGTGACATCGTGCTGAACACGAGCTGGCCATACTTGAAGAGCTGCTCTTCGCTGATCTCCGGCTGCTCCGTTTTGAGCGTGTCCATCAGCTGCAACACTCGCGACTCCTTGCGCAACTGTTGCTGCTTGAGCAAATACCAGGATCGAAAGTCGTAGAGCGCGCCAAGCGATGTTTGGATTCCATCCTCGCGCAACCATGTGAGCGTTTTGCTGTAGCCGACTTCCTTGATCTTCTCGGCAATCTCTTGTTGCCGTTCTTCCGGAAGATTCTTCAGCTTGGCATCGCATCGTGGTTCTTTGATTGGCTCGCTCATTCATTCGCGAAAGTTAGAAGCCGCGTTCATCCAGGAACTCGCGTCCCTTTGCAGAAATCTTGAACGCGCGGTTTGCTTTGCTGATCACCTTCATTGGCTCTTCGACTAGGCCCTTTTCTTTGAGGTATTCGATTTGGCCTTCAATTTCCTCGGCGGGAATTCCGGGGAACCCAAACGACGCGGCAAAGGTTTGGAGCGCCTCAACATTCAAGCCAAACCGGGTGTGATTGCTGGACAGTGATCGCAGGAGCGCAATCTGCAGGTTTTCTTTTTGTTGGGCATTCATCAGTGTTTCCTTTCAATCAGCCGATCGATCTTTATTTCCATGCGGACAACCTGTTGTTTTGTTGTCTCAGTCGCCTCGCGAAGAGCAGCCACGTTGTTGGAGAGGGCTGTTATTTCCACATGCATGTTTCGCCGGCTCTCCTTTGAATCCCTTTCGAAAGCGCACAAATTTTCAGCGAGCAGCTCGATCGCCTCCTTGCCCGCGTACGTCTGTTTGCATTCAACGACGTGCCGATCGAAATCCTCTCGAAGCTGCTCATGAGCTTGTAAGAGTTGCTCGTTCGGCGGATTGCCTGGCTTCGATTTGCGGCGGTCCAGAAAATCGTCAATCTGGTTCGCGGCGACACACAGCGCCGCGATCGCTAACAAGATCCAGCCAACGCCGGCGAATCCGTCTGGGGGTGGAAGAGTTGCAAACATTCGTTTCCTTATTTGCTGGGGATCGTGTCGCCAGTGTGTTCTTCAACCAGATCGTGAATCGCGGTTTTCACTTCCGCGCCGGCTAACGCTTGCGCCGTCTTCACAACGTCCATGATCCGGTGATCAATTTCCGGCGTGTAGCCGGGCACCTGCAGCGCCGCCTGGCGAAGCGTTTCAAAATTCTCAACCAGCGTTTTTCCAGCGTCCTGGGCAATGGCCAGTGTGCCTTTGGTCTCTTCGTGGTTATCCTTCTCACGCTTCAGCTTGTTTGTCTGATACCCGGCAACGACGGTTGCGATCGCGCCAAGGACGGCAAGAACGCCGTTCACGATCGGAGCCGAAGGCGTAGGATTGAACGCTGCATTTAGTTGCTGTCCTTTCTGGATCGCAGCGAGCAATTGCGGGTTCGCTTCAAACCCGTTTGTCTCGATGACAACGACGTTCGTTATCGGGACGTAAACCTCGTTCGTTACAACCAGCGGTGGCAGCGTGTTCGTGATTGTCTGAAATACTGTCGGCCCCGGAATGAAGTTCGTGAAAACAACCGGCTCGCCCGCGACGGTGTTTGTCACGTAAACCGGCTGCGCGGGAAGAGTATTCGTGACAATGACGATTCGCGGGGGCTGAACGATCACGTTCGTCCTGTATTCAACGTGCCCAGGTATTGTGTTCGTGACATAAGTCACGACAGGTTTGCTTTTGACAAAGTTGCCCAGCGTTTGGCAGCTGGAGAACCCACAGCCCAGGACAACGATGCCGGCCGCAACAACGAGGGAAGAGAACAGTTTCATTCAGAGAATTACCGATTGAGCGGTTTGAACGTTTTCGAGAAAGTGAAAGCCGCCGCAGACAGAGCGCGGAAGTTTCGTTGGTGTGATAGGCAACGAGCAGGAGCGACTGCCACCTGCAGCGGCTGCGATCGGTGAAGATCGCAGAGGGGAAAAATCATTTTGAGCCGGTACGCCTATCACGCCGGCGATAGTGCGCGCAGCAGATCGAGAAGCCTAACCTACCGTGGGATGATTCCGTTTTTCCTGAAAGATTTTTAGGAAGGGTTGCCGATTATCCCTCTCCGTTTTTCCGGAGCCCGTAATACAAAAGCGCGCCGACGTTTGTATCAGCGCGCTGAAATCAGAACAGACAATTTTTCTAAGAGGGTTCGTTACTCGGCTGGGCAAAATTCTGTGGCCAGCGCGTAAAAAATCCCGGTATACAGAGCCTCGTTCTTACGGAATTGCTCCGTCAGAACTTCCGTTGCCTTTATAATCGAAGCGTGTTCCGGCCGTATTTCGCTAACCGTTTGTTGAATCTCGTTCAGGCTTCCGGCGTAATCGCGAAGAGCGTCGGCCGTCGATCTCATATTCAACAATAACAAACGGCCACGAATCGATTGCATTTTTGTTATGTAAATCGCGCAGTCCTCAAAGTACTTCTTTAAATTTCCCAGGACTTTTTCACTGTGCTCATCCAGGCCTCTCTTGTCGGCAACCATAACACCTAAGCCCAGCCCTGTTCCTGCCAACTTCGTGAAGTGCGCATGAACGTCAGCGAGTTCGGCGGCCATCTTTTCTAGCGAGTCATGCTTCCTTTGGGCGTGCGCTTTTCGTGCATCGCTCTTGATCGTTTGTGTTGCAGTGAAGTATGCAATCACACCTCCAAGGCCGATTTTGATTGCATCTGATAAAACGTCCCAGCCATTCATATTAATCGCGGAGCTGGCACCATATGTCGCCAAGCAATCGAAACGGAAGATACGTTCTTTTGTCGTTGCTCAACATTTTCGCGGTCTGCATCGCATCATGAGCCTGCGAGTGCATTATGTAATCGCCATCTTGGAGATTCAAAGCGATGTATGGACAGTCGCTCCGGATCGTCCGGCCGTCGTAGAGTTTGCCTACGTATTCGCGCATCGTCAGTTTCGGCTTGGATTCGTATTGCGCAGATTCATAGCGGCAACATTGTACAGCTGTCGGGCCTCTGCATCTTTCGCTTTCAACGCTCTTTCGTCGAACTCTCTCGCCAGCAATTCGCGCTGGTCAGCAACGATATCTCGATACATGCCTGTAATGTGACGGCTAATCCGTTTTTTCTGATCGTCGGTTAACGTGAAATCGACGATGCCGTTGATCACCTCAGTGCCTTCCTTTGCCCAATGTTCTGCGTTAAACATAAATCGTAGATAATTTCTTCCCGCTGCAAATGTGACCCTGTTACTGCCTTCTGTAATACTGCTGTAGTAACAGTTGTCCCCGCGGGCTTTTCGTCGGAATCATTTTGCCTTCGCAGCGCGAACAGGCTTGTGTTCTCGATGTAAGTCTCCAGATCGAATAGATCAGTCCAGGGAAACACATGAACAGCCAAAGAACGAGTTCGATCGCGAGGCTTCCCTTCGTGATTGTTTTTGATGCACCAACAAACCCGCACGATTCGCAAATTTCTTTTCCTTGAGGAAGTGCGATCGGCGCAGTGGGAGTTGTTGTGAGAGGAGGAGCAACGAGCGGCGGAGCTGCTTGCCGGGGCGCGCCGCACTGGGGACAGCTGACGGCTTTGTCGCTGATTTGGTTGCCGCACTCGGGGCATTGTATGAGAGGCATACTCGCTATTTTGTCGGCTTCTTTTTCTTCTGCCGAATTGTCTTTTTATAGGTGGAGATAATGCTGGCGATCTCTCTTGCCTTGGCCGGATCTTCTTCTGCGATTTGCTCCAGATCTCGCGTTGCCTGTTCGATGATGGGGTTGTGATACGCAACCATCCCGACCTCTTCTTTTCCTGGATACTTCACGGGTGAACCTTCTGTTGTGATTTCTTTGCGGCCTGAGGAAGGGCCGCGGGAATGTTTAACACCCGCAAGGCGATTTTGTTCACTAATAGTTGGGCTGACTTGTTCACCGGCCAGCGGTTGGACAGATTTGCATTCGATTAGGACAAAGGCGTCCCCTTGCTTCGAAAGAATATCTGGGCGCTCGCTGGCTATTACCATTTTTAAAAGCTTCAAAATCGAGTCCGTCACCTTGGCTTTCCCGTTGACGATCATGTTCACGTAGTTGCTCGTCTTGTGAAGTCTTTCTGCTGTTTCGGATTGGTTCCAACCCGTGGCGGCCATCAACTCCAGGAACTCGCGTATGCGCGCTTCGTCCGCTTTGGAATACGAAACAAAAATGTTCTTAGTCGGCTTCGTGCTCAAAATAAAAAGATGTAAATAATTTACAATAGGCTTGACGTGTAAGTGATTTACACTTAATTGTCACCTGTAAATTATTTATGACGGAGCGTACAGCAACGAGCAACCTAAAAAAATTGAGGCTCTTTTGTATCGAGCAAGACACTTCCGTTTCTGAAATCGCCCGCGAAATGAAAAAGAGCCGGCAGGCGATCTATTACTCGCTCAAAAAGCCGACGCGTTTCCCTCGCACGTTTCGCAAAGTCATGAAGCTCATCGGAGGCCCCAACCAATGAATCCTTATAAAATTCTCATTCGCTTTGTTCGAAAGCACTTTCCCGATTCCGTTAAGGAACGGAAAAAAGTTTTGGGGGCGCTGATTCAAATCGTTCCAGAAAAAGACGTTCAACACGATCAGCTCTGCGTTTCCCTTCGCAGCCTGGAGATACATGAAAAGGAATCTCTCCGGATCGGCAAAGAGAAAGGCTCAAAGTGAAATACCGCATCGCAGACTATTGGACAACTTGCGACAGCGGCATCGTCGCAGACGACCTGGATGCGGCTCTCTCTTTGATCGCCAAGCTTGGTCCGCAATACATCGCGGTGGAAGAAGGCGCAAACGTTACTGAAGCCTGCCTTGCAGCGCAGCAATGGGATGACGAACGCGAATGAAAACTATTCCGAAATCAGCCGAACATCATCGTGCCAAGATTTCTTTAAATGGTGATGCCACGCGGTCACTAAAAAGAATCGGCAAAGCTCTGGCGAAAATTCCCGCGGCGGAACTTCGTCGGTCTTTTCAAGCGACCGTGCGGACGCTGAAGCGCATAAAATCCGAACGAGAATTGCTGATCGAAGCCGCACCGGCGGCGAAGCGCGCAGCCCTGCGCAAAGCTTTTGACACCACCGATCGCATTGCTCTTCGTCGGCTTCTAAAATCACATAGCTGTGGTCCGGTATTGAGCATCGCCACTGCTCCGAATACGCGTGCGCCATTAAGGCAAATCGAGTCTGCACTTCCTTCCACGTCATCGGCTCATCGTAAAACCGCAACCGCAAGCCGTAAATCGCAGAAAGGCTCACGCTCATGAACGCAAAACAACTTTTTCGGACAACTCAGCGGATATGCGAGCGCCGCGGCGAAGCTCAAGCCGCTTCGGAAATTGCCGCAACCTTGAAGCATTCGTCGCCGGCTGGACAGCTCCATACGTTTCAGCTCCGCGCCCGTGCGCTACGCGAGCAAGCAAAACAGGCAGTCGCTGAAAAGCCGTTCGATAAAAAGCGCGTGGCCGCATTGCTGGAGCAGCTCCGCGGACTCAATGCGCAGATGGATCACTTCATTGGCACTCACCAAAACTAATATGCTCAAAACTGCTCAACCCGAATTTGATCTGCAGCTTCCGGCTGGCCGGCCGCTGATCCCGATCGAAGCGGTTATGGTTCTCGCAGATCGAGATGAAGACGACGTCTTAAATCTGATCGATATCGGAATGCTTCGTTGGGCGTTTGACATCGCCACGCCTGGCACAGATCGCCGCGAGTTACGGATCTTCCGCGAGAGCCTGATTGATTATTTGCGCGGCGACACAGCTGCAATGGGGCGGAAGAATCAGACGGAAACTGTCGAAGGAATCATTGCTCGTATTCTCCCGCGTCCGTCGATTGTCAACGGATACGGAACCATCCGCGGCACAGAACTGCAGCGCCGCTTCTCTTGTTGCCAGGGACACGTTAACAATTTGATTAAGACTGGCGAACTGTCGCTGGCCCCCATTGTTACACCGCAAAAAGTTTCTCCCTTCGTTCTTCACTTTAGCGCCGCCGCGTTCCTCCGGAGCCGCGAGCTGAAAGGAAAAGCGTGATGCTCAAACCAAAACCCAATAGTCGGCCATTGCTCATTTTGCTTACCCGCAACGATGTCCAGTCGCACTGGAAGAAGCATCGTCCGAAAAGCGAAACGATCAAGGCGTTCAACCGCTTCTGGCTGGAAGCGGCGTTTTTTAAACAACGATCAGACCTCAACTAACCTACATGAGCAGAACAATCACTTATCGCGATCCCTCGGAACTCAAACTGCATCCGGCACTGAAAGTTTTGCCAGAGCTGCCGAATGATCATCCGGACTTTATTGCGATCGTCGACGATATACGCGATCGCGGAATCGATTACCCCGTCATCATCCTGAACGATCAGATCGTTGACGGCCGCCATCGTTGGCGCGCCGCGACGCGCCTGCAGTTAAAAGAACTCCCCACTCGCGACTGCAAGGAGAACGAAGTCGCGGGGATCATCGTCAACTCTCTCCTACAGCGCCGTCACTTCACCAAAGGCGCATTGGCGTACATGGCTTTCCCGCTGATGGAAGACGCGTGGAAAGAAGCGCAAGCGCGACAACAGGCCGCTTTGAAGGCTGGTAGTTCACTCAGTGTACTACGGGGCAAGACAGTTGAGGACATGGCTGAAAATCTTGGCTTCAGCCGCACGCTGTTCTTCCAGGCGCGAGACGTTCACCAGGCATTCGAAAAAAAGCCAAAGCTGCGCGAAGAGTTTGAAGCCGACATCCTGACAGGCGACATCGGACTGGGCGCAGTGAAGGCCGGCATTGCTGGGCAAGAATCCACGAAGGGCAAACCTAAAGTAAAAGAAGATCAGCTCGAATTATTCACCGGCGCCTTCGACACGCTGCATAAACGCTTTCGCTACTGGAACAAATTTGACGACGGCGAAAAAGACGAAGTCCGCAAGTCGCTTCGCAAAGCTGTCGCCGACATGCCGGCAGATCTTCGCGCTGAATTCAAAAAGGCGATCGCCGCGATCGACAAAGCAGAGAAGGAGGAAAAATAATGAAATCCGCTCCGCTTCGACATTGGCGAGAGTTGCTCGCACAGCCAGGAAGCATCATCCGCCCTTGCTATCGCACCTGCACTTGTCGCCATTGCAAATACTGGCGCGAACTAGAGTCTCACAGTTGCAATCACTGCGGTTTAAAGCTTTCCGAATCGTACAGCCATTGGCTGCAGCTATGGAGCAATGGAGCGGTAGCGCATCTCTCTTGCGTTGAAGATTCAATCGAACTGGAGCGCATCCAGGTCAACAGGCCAACAATCATCGAAGCGGCCGCCCGTTCAGCACAGTTAACCATCGAAGGCTTTCAGGGGATGAATTCCTGGGATCGCGAGAAGCTCTGCCGTCAGCAACTTGATGCGGAGAATCCAAACTGGTTCGAAGCGATTACAGAGGAACTGCGCCGCCGTCGTTCTCTCCCGACAACAACGAACAAATAAACCGATGAACTCCCGCAACGTAAGCAAAACCATTTCCGAAAACTGGCGCGAAGAAGAAGCGCAGCGCCGCCTGGACATCATCACCGCGGTTCGTTTGCTGATGAATCCGGAAGATGAATCGAAACCAAAACTCAGTGAGCGCAAAGCTTGCAAAAAAATTGGTGTCGATCAGGCAACGTTCGGACGCTGGCGTAAAAAGTTCGACGATGAAGGATTTGTCGGCTTGCTTCCAGACACACACGAATGCGGCCGCAAGTCTGTCCTGGAGAAACTAAACGTCCCCGTCGACGTCATCAAAGAAGTCCAGGGAATCAATCTCGATACTGAGAGCAACACAGCTGCTTGGCGTTTGTTTGCGCACAGTGACAAATGTCCGGAAGCGCTGGCTCGCGTCATTCTCGATCCGACTCGATCCAGCAAACACGCAATTCCTCCTTCGCTCCGAAGCGCGACAAAATTGACAGAGCCAGTACGTGACGCACATCGCGGCCGCCGTCAGCTCGATCTGAATGGAATCTGGATCCCGCGATACATGGACGTATTGCCCGGCGATATTTTTACGGCCGACGATACAACTCCAATTTGGGCTTGGTGGGTTCCGTGGTACGAATCAGAAGAATATCCGTTCGGTGTCAAACTTCTGCAGGGGCAATTTCTTCCGATCATGGACATCGTCAGCCAGGCAATCATTTGCTACTCGCTGATTGCCCGCGAAAAGTCCAGCTATCGCGCCGCTGACATCTGGGCGTTGTTCGGACATGCGTTCGAAGTTATCGGTCTCCCGCGGCTTGGCTTCCAGCTGGAGCGCGGCTCATGGGAAGCAAACTTGATCCGCGGCGAAGAAGTAGAATACCAGGCGGGCGAAGTTTCGCTTTCGCGCCGTGTCGGCGGTCTCCGCCAATTACCCACAAACGTTTTGCCCTGGCACCGCGAGCGACTTAACGGCGCCGAATTTCCAAAGACGCTGCAGACGTGGACAAGTTATCTGCCGAAATCAAAACCGATTGAAGCTTGGTTCAATCGTTCGCAAACGTTGGAAGGTACTCTCTGGGGATCTCTTGGCCGCGATCAGATGCGCCGGCCGTATGAAAAAACGAAGAAGCTTTTCCAGGCATGTCAACGCGGCGCCGAAGATCCGCGAAAGCATTTCCTCTCCGGAACGGAAATGGTGACTCAGCTGAACAAGCTGATCGGTTATCTCAACTACGAGCCGATGGAAGGCGAAGTCTTTCACGGGATCCCGCAAATGAAGCTCGAAGCGGCGATCCATGAAAATCCGTTGTTTCGGCTGCCGGAAGAACAGCGCTGGCTGTATCGGCGCAATTGGAAAGTTCTGCAGATCACCAACGGCTGGGCCCGCGTTCGTTTGACTGACGACATCACGGGCAAGCGCTATTCGCTCTTTTACGAGAATCCAGCTGTGTTCGCCAACATGGAAGGCGAAGAGGTTGTCGTTTACTTCGATCGAGAAAAATTCGAAGAGCCCGCACAAATCCTTTCAGCTCGCAGCGGCGAATACATCTGCGAAGCGCATTACTTCGAACGCAAAGGAAGTTTTCTCGACGGCGATCAATCCGGACACGATATCCGGAAAGCCTGGCGCAATGCCGTGCTCACAACATACGGCACGATTGTTCAACACGCTCCCAGCCGCCAGCTGCCGGCAGAGATCGAGCAACGAAGAAAAGCAGAGCCGCGGCAATCAGAACTCGATCCAACCCCGCCGCCACCGGCGCCGCTGCAGATCGACGGACGGCCGACAACTGTTGCACCGCGGACACCACAGCGCGCGGCGCTCCCGCCAACGACGCCAGGACGTGCAAAAGCTTTCAGCCGACAGGCAGAGATCAATCGCAAACTTAGAGAACAGCAGGAGGCGGCTGGAGTGTGAAAACAAAATGCCGCTCACAGAGGCAAACAGTCAACTGAGAGCGGCATAACTACTTATCAAACAAAATATGAGTAACCCTGAGACAAGTTCAATTCAACCGGAAAAGCAAAAGCTTCGCTGGGACGATGCTTCACTCGAACATAATACCGCGTGTTATCCCGAACGCGTGCGCGAAGCGACGATCTGGCTGGGCCGGTTCGGCCGTGATAAATGCGCGAAGAATATCGACATCCTCGCGCAGAAGGCCGCGGCCATGGGATATTCCTGGTCTTACGGTTCCTTTCACAAGACGCTGACCGGAAAATATTTTGACCCGAAAGCAAAGAGCACGGGCGATGCGGATTTTCTACTGCGCATGGTTAGCGCCTTGATGGCGAAAGAAAAATTGGAAGATCTGGCCGGCAAGGTTTCTTTCATCGAGACGCCGACAACCCGGAAGATTTTCGATCTTATCGACAATTGCCGCGCCCCGGCGCGCGTCTGCAAATTCGGTGTAATTATCGGCCACACTGGCCGGCAAAAGAGCGCCAGCTTCATCCAGTATTGCGCGATCGCAAACAACCCGCTCGCTCCAGGCAAAGACGTTTCGAGTGTCGAAAAGGTCTATCGCTGTGTCCACGTCGAAGCGCCTTACCGGCCGAACATGCGCGAGTTTACGACAAAGCTGGGCATGTGCTTTGGCCTGACTCGCAGCACGGCCATGAAGTGCGGCCTGTCTACGATTCGCGAACAGGTCAACGCAAACAGCACGATCATTGTCGACAACGTCCAGCGCCTCTACAAGCCGCTTGCGGATGACGATGAACAGTCAACGAAGCAATCGGTTTTCAACTTCCTCCAGGAATTACAGGACGACACGAAATGCACGATCATCCTGAGTTTCACGCGGGATTTTTACAACATGACGCTGTCGGCAAAAATGAAAGCCGGCTACTTCGAACAATTCGAAGGGCGCGCCGGCGGGCGCGATGCGTTTCTGATCCTGGAAGATTACGAATCAGACGAAGACATTCTGGCGATCGCCCGCGGCTTTGGTTTTCTGCATCCGGAAAATCATATCGATCGTTTGCGTCCATTGGCCCACAGCTACGGCCGCGTCCGCATTTTATTCAACGCACTCCAGAACGCCCGCAAGCTCGCTAACGCGATGAACACAGAGCTGACGGTCGACATCCTGGAAGAAAGCCTCAGCGACAAATGAACGGTTTAGTTGAAGAAGGTGCTCCTTTTGTTGTGCGTTGCGGCGGCTGGACGGTTCGCTTCGTCGCTCATCCGATTTGCGGCAACACCTTTGGCCTCGTTGCCGATCGGGAGGCAACCACTTTCAACAACACGGAAGAAGCCAGGCTCGCGTGTGTTAAGCACGGGCTTCGATCCATTCACGCCGTAATCGAGCCACTCAACGCTCAAACCAAATCGTAGAAACTATGGCAAAGAAAACTAATCAGTTCGCAGAATCACCCGACTTCAAGAAGCTCGTTGAGCTGCTTTCGACTCTATCGAATGCAACGAATCAGCTGGAGAAACTCCAGAACGGTGCCAACGGAAAGTTCCTCAAGCTGGTTGATCGCAAGCGCGATGAATATTCCCGACTGCAGGCGACGATCACTCAGACAGAAAACGAGCTGGAGCAGCTGGCCGTCAAACATCCGGAATGGTTCGGAGAAAAGCGCAGCATCAAAACGCCGTTCGGCACTGTCACGTTCCACAGTTCCAGCGCACTCGACATCGAGAACGAAGAGCTGTCTGTCGCGTTGATCAAACATGAGATCGAGCGCGCAGAACAATCGTTGATTCACACTGACGGATCAGCGGCCCGCGAAGCCCTGATCGCACGCCTGGAGAAATTGAAAGGCTGCATTCGCACCGTTGAAGAGCTGGATAAAGAGTCCCTTGAAAAGCTCGACGATGCCGAACTGAAGACGTTCAAGATCGGTCGCAATCAAAAGAATAACTTCGCAGCAAAGCCGCTGAAGCTCGATCTCGGGAAGGCAATCAAGGAATCGGAGCCAGCCGCACCCGCACAATAAACCGCTTGCCGCTTATGCTCACTGCTTACCCAAAGACTAATCCCGGCCGCCGCGGCCTTCCTCTCGAAGTGAAGGCCGCGATGGTCGCAGACTACCAGCGGCTGAAGTCGATCCGCGGTGTAGCAAAACTTTGGGGCCGGACCAATCAGTGCATCTGGGAGATACTGAAAACTGCAGGCGTTCCGTGCGTTAAGAAAAACCTCCTGCAGGCGGTTATCTACAAAGGCGAAAAGTACACTCCCGGCAAAGGCGGTTATCTCAGAAGCACTCGCTTTCAGGCCCGCGGAAAGAAGCCCGGCTTCGAAACGCAGCTTCATCGCGTCGTGTGGGTTGATCACAACGGACCGATTCCGGACGGATACCAGGTTGGATTCAAAGACGGCAACAAAGCGAACTGCGCGATCGAGAATTTGATGTGCATGCCGTTGAGAGAAATCGTTCGCCTGAAAGCGACTGGCGCAAATCACCACACCAAATCAGCCAAGGCGAAATTATCTCTCCTTGTCGAACATGCCGCTGGTGCCCCGTCGCTCGTTTCCCAACTCAAAAAGGAGGCCGCTTGAACCATAGACAACAAAGAAGAATTGAACGCCGACTGCAGGGAGTTCGCACCACAATGGAGTTTCCTGTTCCACTTCCGACAACGCCCTATTCCAGCAACGTCGTTCCGCTCACCGGCGAAGACTATATGAATGCGCGCAAGGGCGTTGGACATCCGGCCGTGCTGCAGGTGTTCCAGGAATTCGGAGCATTCACGATCAAGCCGAAAAAGAATTCCAAAGGCGTGATCTGGAACGGCCGTGCGTATTGGTGGAGCGCCAAGGGTTACTACCGGACCGGCAAAGCCAACGGCGAACGCCGCCCGCTTCAGCATCTGGTTTGGTCCCATCATCACCGCCGCCCGTTTCCAGCCGGGCACGAAATATTTTTCAAGGATCGCAATCGAAACAACTTCGATCCGGCGAACCTGGAACTGCTTTCAAAAGCGGAGATGCACAAACGCATCTCTGAAATCGGCGAAAAGAATCAGCCGACACACGAACAGCGCAAGGAGATCGCAAGCAAGCGATGGACTCGCCATGCGAGAAACATCACCTCTCTGCTTTTGAAAAACCACCAGGAGAAAGAAACAAATGAGCACTCTAACAAAATCCAGTTCATCGCCAACAGGCGCCAGATTATCAATCACGGACCCAAACGAGATTCGTAGAATCGTCGAACTCGGCAAGGAGCGAGGCTTGATCTCGATGGCATCGAGCACCGCAAAGAAAGAGCGAGCCGAAGACGATCTCGTTCCGATCGCGAAAGATGGTTTTGATATAGCGAACCTCGCGAACGTTCGCTCTCAATGGATGGATGTAACTCCAGCTATGGCTTCAACCTGGCTGAAGAATAACCACGGAAACCGCCAGCTTCGCCGCGAAGCAGTGACCGCGTACGCGCGAGACATGATCAATGGCGTCTGGGTTCCGACGCATCAAGGCATCGCTTTCAACGACAAAGACGTGTTGATCGATGGACAGCATCGCCTGCACGCGATTGTTCTTTCCGGAAAGACCGTACGCCTGATGGTGACATTTGGCCTGCCCAGCAAGATCGACGGAAGCGAGATGACAACCATGGACGCCGTGGACCGCGGCGCCACTCGCACCGTCGCTGATCAGCTCACGATCCAACACGGGTTCAAATACGGCAGCATGACCGCCACGATCTGCGCGGCAATGGGAAGCCTGTGCTACGGCGAACGGACGCGGCGCCTGAGCGTTAGCCAAACGCTGGAAGTTTATCGTGCTTTTGAAAAGGCGATTGATTACGTGATCACGCACCGCCCGAAAGAGCGCGGCCTTCGTTCCGCGGGAATTCTTGCCGGCTTTGCATTTGCGCTCGCTACGGAAGAAAACTTTTGGGAAGGCAAAACGCCGATCTCCGTCAACTTCGACAAAGTGATCCACGGCCAAAACGTGGCGGAGAATTCGCCGATCTGGCATCTGCGCAAGTTCCTTCTCTCGGAAGAATCAAAGCTGTTCACCAAGTCTCTCGATCGCGGCCTGGCTGAATTGGTTCTGCAGTGTCTGTTCCTGGAACAGAAAGGCGCCCCAATTGAAAAGCTCGAAATGTCCCTCGAAGGCGCTGATCACTTCCGTTCTCTGCAGCCCGATCGTGTTTCGAAAATCAAAGGTATGTTCACGCTTCCGGAAATTTCGAAGCCCGCGACTCCGGCGCCGGTAACACAAGCACCGCCCGCTCCGCACACTCCAGAGCCGCGGAAGTTGACGCTGATCAACATCATCCAGGTTGCCGAAAAACATTTCCAGATCGGGAGCGCTGTTCTGTGCGGCAAAGGCAAAGACCCGGAAATTCTGTTTGCTCGTGTTTGCACGATGTCCGGCATGGAAAAGAACGGACATGGCTTCGGTTCCATCGGTGCGGCTTTTCGTTTGGAGCCCTCGCACATTCAGGATGCGATCGCGTCTCTCCCATCTCTGCTCACAAGCGAAAAGAAAAAGGAGCGTTATACGAAGTTCATCGCCGCCCTCAACAAGTAATCAATGAGCGATAAACCTAAATTTCCTTTAGCCAGGGCAATGCGCGTTGCTGAACACATCGTCGGCGCGCTGCGCCCGGTCTGCCATCGCATCGAGATCGCGGGATCGATACGACGCAAAAAGGAAATGGTTGGGGATATCGAGATCTTATACATCCCGCTTTTCACAGAAATTCCTGATCCATCAGATCTGTTTAAAAAGGCGAAGCTTCGCGTCAACGCTGCAGATCTTGTCATTGAGCAATTGATGCAGCGCGGTTCCCTGGCTAAGCGCCCCAAGACAGACGGGACTTTCACTTGGGGCGAACAGAATAAACTCGCGATCGCGTGCAAGACTGGGATCCCCGTCGACTTGTTTTCTGCCAACACTCGCAATTGGTTCAACCTGCTTGTCTGCAGGACCGGCGGAAAGAACAACAACATCGCTATCGCCGCGGCTGCGAAGGAAAAGCATTACCAGTGGAATCCTTACGGCTCCGGCTTCACTCGCAAATGGGCCAGCGACAGCGAACAGCAATTCGTTCGCATCGATAGCGAGGAAGAAGTTTTCCGTTTTGTCGGCCTGCCATATCGCAAACCGGAGGAACGAGAATGAGTAATAAGAAATTTTCAAACCCGCCGTTTGGCCACACAAATCAAAGCGCATCAGGGCCGTGCTCTATGCCGTCGTGCCGCCGTCAAGCGACACACTGGGACAGGTTCTTTGGCTGGATTTGTACAAAACATTTCCGCGCCACAAAGGAGAGCAGAAAGCGATGACCGACTCCCAAAAATTCAAATTCTACTTTCCGTCCTGGAATCGTTGCGCGAAAGCAAACAGCTGGAAGATGAGCAAGGGCCGTCTCGTGGCAGAACCGCAAAGCAATTCGTTGCTTCCGGAACTTTCCCAGGTGTGGACGTACGCGCGTCAGATCGCCGATCGTGAACATCGCGGTATTGAGCCGAACGATTTGCGCCACGGCTGCCACATCGTTGCGCTGCGACACGACAAGAGCAGCGAGCAGCTCACGAACAAAGAAGTCAATCGCGTGGTTGCGCTGTTCGATCTGCTCGCGGATCCCGACGATCTCGCTGCGCGCATCAAATGGGAGAATCCGGAGAACAGCGACAAAGCCAGTTTGATTGCTGCGATAAAAGCTCGTGCTCCGTATGCCTACGTTGCCGCGATCGCGCAAGACCAATGCGGAACGAAGGACTGGGAAAGCCTGCAAACGTGGCAATTGCAAAACCTGCTCCGGACCGTGAACAAGCGGAAGCCGAATTTCCCGCGCCCTCAGCGGCCGTCGTTCAAGCCGAATGGTCCGATTCAAAAGTTCCAATACATCAAAAAGACGACGCCCGCGGCGCCGCCAAAAAACGACAACGAACCATTTTGATTTTAAAATTTATGAGCTTCTTTTTTCCCCGTGAAATGGTCGAAGAATTCCGCGCCCGGTTTCCCGGCCGTTGCATTGTTTGTTCTTACTACCGCTTCAACCCCGGACGGCCGGAGCCTCATCCTTGCATTGAGAATCCGAAGACGCTGACTTGTGCCTTTGGCGTTGGCTTTGGCAAGCCATGCGGAAAGCCGGCAACTCATATCGCAACCTTTAACGGCCGCCGCACTCACGTTGCGTGGTGTGCCGAACACGTAACTAAACCGATCGCGGGCTCAAAGCACGGGTTAGAAAAGCTTTTATGAAAACAAAAAACATACCCCCCATTAAATGCACATGCTGGAACGACACAAACGATCGCCTTTTAAAAAAAGGCTTTCGGTTGTCCACCAAGTTGCAGTTGTTCTGCGTGACTGATGATCTGGCTTTAAGCACGCGCTATGCGCTCCCGCTGGAGCGCAATGACGGAAAGAAATTGCGCCGCAACGATCCTGGGACGATCACGATGTCGTTCTGTCCATTCTGCGGAAAACAATATCCATGGGTAAAAAAATGAAAGCGCCGAAACAGATGAGCTTAGAAATCCCAAAAGGCACGCCCTCTGTTTTTCGCCAGCGCGAGTTAACCGATGACAGTCCGTTTCCGTTTGGAAAATGGAAAGGCGTTGCGATGAAAAATGTTCCGGCGCCGTATCTCGATTGGTTCATCGGCCAGGACTGGGCCAAGCGCTGGCCGGCCGTAGTTGATTATGTGAACCGATCCCGCAAAGCAATCGATCAGGAACTAGAGCGCCGAGATCGCACCGTGTCCCGCGACGAAACCGGCCGGGCAAATGGCTTCTTCAGAATCGAAAGGAAATAACATGCCAAAACCAATTGTTACCATTTTATCTCCCCAGGAAGTAATCCAGGCGTTGGCTGATTACGTCGTGAAAAAGCGCCGCTTGCAATTCGATGGCGACGCGTCTGCTCAGCTGCTGGTGACAGTTAACGGTGAAGACCAGCCGACAGCCTATCGACTGGAACTGAGGCTGAAAGAGAAAGGCGCGCAATGAAAGTGCGGGCTATCTCTCTGCATCAGCCCTGGGCTTCTGCGATCGCTGTTGGAGCGAAGCGCTTTGAGACCCGGCATTGGGAGACAAATTATCGCGGACCGCTCGCGATCCACGCCGCGCAATCCAGATCCCTCGAATTGCGGACGAAGTTTTACCAGCTCATGGTTGTAGACGAAATCCGCTCGAAGTTCGCGGCGGACTCCCTCGTTGAGTTTGGCGGTTTGCCTTTCGGGGCAGTTGTGTGCGTTGCCGATTTAACTGACTGCGTCCGCGTTGAATCAGTCCGCGCCGATGTCGGGGCGGAATTGTTGCTGGGTAATTATTTAGACGGCCGGTTCGCTTGGAAGCTGGAAAATGTGCGCCGGTTTAAAAACCCCGTTGTCATCTCCGGTCGCCAGCGGTTCTTTCACGTCGATATCGATTTAAACAGCTCTGATTTAATTAAGGTTCCATGAGCGAGACACAGCCAGAACTGCAGATATTCAAAGTCTCTCCCGAGGACAAAAACGTTGAATGGTTTGTCGGGTTCCTGGCTGGCCGTGACTGGATCACTTCAACGCAAATTTTGAAAGAAGCGGGAATGGCCGACACTGAAGCAAATCGCCGTGCGCTGCGTTCGTTTGCCGAAGCGAGCAAGGGCCGCGTTGCTGGAGGGCAAAAGGGATACAAGCTCGTTCGCGAAATGACGAAGGAAGAATACGATCATTTCCGGAACTGGTTCCTTTCCCAGGCGCGCTCGATGGAACAGCGCGTCATTGACGCTGACAAAGTTTTTTACAGCCGGCAGGCGGTACCACAATGAGCGCTTTTCCTTTAACTCCTGAGTGTCCGAATTGCCTGGAGGTTCACTCCGAAGAAACCGGCTGCAGTTGCTGGATCTGCGGTACCGGCCTGCATCCGCAATACATTCGTTGTTCCTTCATCGATCTGAAGCCGATCGCTGTTTGTCCGATTTGTTTTGAGACTCGCAAATGCAAATCCTGCAGCGGCCGGGGATATCGATTTCTGAGTTGGAGCAGCGAAACCAGGATTTGCGACGCTTGCAACGGGACTTCGTTTATTCACTTCACTTTTGTTTACGAAATTTAACCTATGCTCACACAAAAAGATTTAAACAAAGCCCAGTGTCACTGCGGTGGGACGGGCTGCAATAAGCATGGTGTGGTGTTCTTCCACCAGCGGTGCCATCCCGAATATGCAACATGGTGCTCGTACCATCCTGATGGATTCCTTTTGATCGTGTGCGCGAAATGCGAAAAAGAAATCTGTAAAATTGAAGTGGCCGAAGGCTGATATGAGAACCGCGATTAGAAATAACTCTGGCGTTGGACTTGTCACGATACAGCGAAGCCATTACGAGGTTTGTGCTGAACGCGTTCGTCCGCTTCTTTCATATTGGGGCCGCAACCTGGACTCTCTCTCGTTGGAGCAACTGGCCGTTGCGTGCTATTCCCAAGGCTTTTGCGACGGGATCCAGGTTGCTGAGAAATATCCGCAGTTAATCCAGAAAGAAGAACCGATCGATTTTCAAATCTGAGCACCCTTTGTGCATAGCTTGTGAACATGGTCTAATTACTGCCGGGAACTAAATGCAATTCGTAAAACCCATGCCGTTCAAGGAGGCCGTCGAGAAGCTAGGCGATAAAACGCTGATCGGCTCGAAGCTTAATTCCGCAGAATGGTCTGCTGTTCCGGTGGGGTTGCGCGATCGCGCTTTCTTCAGCTCAACTGTTGAGAGCGTCAGGTTCCTGCAGCGCGGCCGGGATTTCATCTCCGACTTTCTTCAGAATAACCGTGAACAGCTGGACAATGGGGCGATCGCACTGAAAGCCGGCAGCCGTGCGCAGTTCGTCGATCTGCTCAGCAAGTTTGCCCAGGCTGAAGGAATGGGGCCGCTCGATCCGGATGACGCCGGTACGTTGAAAGATATCACCAGCCAGAAACGCCTGAGCCTGATCTTCAACACGATGACACAATCGGCGAATGACTTTGGCTATTGGAAGCAAGGAATGGATCCCGATGTTCTCAACGAGTTTCCGGCGCAGCGCTTTATCCGTGTTCAGGACGTTTCCAAGCCGCGGGAGTTGCATCGTCAAAACGAAGGCGTTGTCGAGCTGAAGACAAACGTTGGTTTCTGGACCGCCATGAACGATCCCAAGATCGGCGGCTTCGGCGTACCTTGGGGCCCTTGGGGATTCAATAGCGGCATGGACGTGGAAGATGTCGATCGCACCGAATCTGAGCAGCTGGGGCTGATTAAGCCAGGCGAAGAGGTTGCGCCGGTTGATAAGGAATTTAACGATCGCCTGGATGCCAGCACGGCCGGCCTTGATCCAGACATGATCGAGAAACTGCAGGGTGCGTTCGGTGATCAGATCGAAGTTGATGGCGATCGCGTTCGTTGGAGCGGCAAATCTGGATTGCCAGAGAATCCGGAGCCTGTCGTTACTCCAGAACCCGAGACGAAAAAGCCTGCAGCTCCATCCATCGAGAAGGAAGAAGCAACCACACTCGATGATGTTTTAAAGAAGCTGGATATTTCAAAAGCTTCAACGCTCACAACCGAGAAGGTTCAAAGCCTTATCGAAGAGCTGAAGGAATCGAACCCGGTTCCTGCCTCCCAGGCACTGCGCGAAATCGTCGGAGCCAAAACAAAGGGCAGCCTGACGGAAGCGAAGATCACAAAGCACGCACAAGACTTTATCGATTTCCTCCCTCGCAGTGTTGTCGATCGGATCGGAAAACTTCGGATCGAAGTCGCTCGCCTGGGCATCGGAGTTGGCGGCGACTATGCAAATAACAGGGTCCGGCTCAACGCTGATTATCTGGGCGGAAAAGAAGAGGAAGTTCGCCGCGTTCTGTTCCATGAAATGATGCATTGGGTTCACCGGGAAGGTTCGGCTGAATACCAACGTGCAATCCGCCAGCATTTCGAAGCACGCACGGCTGGGGAAAAGCTTGTGCATTTGTTCGGTGATTCGTACGGAAAAACGGACAAATGGTACGATCTTTATGCGGGCCGAATTTATCCATGGGAAGTTGTGCCGGCTGGATTGGAAATTCCGACGCGTTATATTGAGTTGTTAGCCAAGGATCCGGAATGGCTCATGATGCGCTGGAATGCTGACCCGCATTTCCGCGAAACCTTCCTGATCGTTTTGAAAGGGTTCTTTCCATGAGATTAACCGTTTGCACTCTCAACTTTAACGACGGCGCTAGTCTCTCTGGCAGCGTATCTGTCGCGTCTCCGCAGTCAGAGGGGGTGATCGCCTATACCGGCAGCGTCGATCGTTTACCGCGGCGATACAAACGCGGCGACGGTACCGATCTGAAAGCTCTGTTCACCGTCCTGGCTAACGAGCTGGGCGCGGATCTGCAAGTTCAGGAATCCGGAGAGTATGACTATTACGCCGTATGATCTCTGCACTCGATTTTCCTACCTTCTTCAGCCTGGCTGCAGACGATCTGCAATGCCTGGGAAAAACCCTTTTCATGTATTTTGCGGGCGTCGTTTTCCCGGCTGTTTTTCAGATCTCCCAGGGCGGCGCTGTATTCTGTAGCAAGTGCCTGTCTTTCGGGCTCTTTCAGGGTATTTAGCTGTCTTTCAGGCTTTTCTCGTGGTCGTGATAAACGTTCCAATATCCTTAATTCCACGGTTGCAGCGGCGATAAACGTTCCGATGACGCCATTTCCACCGTGGAAATGGAGATATTTGATCCGATATCGGCATTTCCACGCTGGAAACGGGAATATCCAATCCGATATCGCTGTTTCCGGAATGGAAATTCCGATAAACGTTCCGAAATCCCCATTTCCAGCGTTGCAGCGCCGATAAATGAACCGATATCGCGATTTCCAGCGTGGAAATGGCGTCATCGGAACGTTTATCCCCATTTCCAGCGTGGAATTTTGGATATCTGAACGGATATGTCACTCGGTGAAAAGGAGTTACGTATCAAATTGCTGTTAACGCTGGTTTTAGCTTTAGAAAGATTGCGCAATGCCGGGCACTGATGTTTTGACCGCATTTTTCATTTTGTTTTGCACTAAATTTTCGGTGGCCTTACGTTTTGTTTATGCCGAACTCCTCGAGCAAAAAGAAAAAGGCAGTGATGATCGGATTGGGGTTGGATTCCGATGGTCATAAGCGCGTCACGACCGGTGACAATTTCACACTGGTCGGAGGATCGAAGGATACGCACGCCGACATGACGGAGAAGGTTATTAAGATCAACGAAAAGCTTTCCAAAAAAGGCAAATCGCTCGAACAGGTCAGCCGTGAAGAATTCGATGATATTGCACACTCCGTAGGCCTGCGACGGAATGAGCCGCAACGTAATTAGATTTTGTTTTCTGGATTATACGTTTCAGATTCTGCGGGTTTGACGCATCACCGCATCGGCCTTAAGTAACTTCCTATGGACGAAAAGCAGCTTTCGCCTCCGCCACCATTGCCGACGCATCCCGTGCCGCGTCAGGAGAAGCATTGGTTTAAGAGATTGCTGGCGCCATTCGCGTTCATTGGTGTGCTGCTTTTGAAGTTGAAGGGGCTTGCGATTCCGTTGCTCAAGTTTTTTCCGCTGTTATTTAAGACAGGCGGGACAATGCTGTTGACGATTGGCGTTTACGCCAGCATGTGGGGATGGAAATTCGCCGTTGGTTTCGTCTTGCTGATCTTTGTTCATGAGTGCGGGCATTTAGTGATTGCGCGATACTGGGGACTGCGTGTCGGGGCGCCGGTTTTCATTCCCTTCATGGGCGCGTTTATCGCACTGAAAGAAGCGCCGCGAAATGCGTGGATCGAGGCGCAGGTGGGTATCGGCGGACCCTTGCTCGGCACGCTTGCCGCCGCGCTGTGCTTTGGAATTTATGAAGTCACAGACGTGAAGCTTTTCGCCGCCCTGGCATATGTAGGTTTTCTGCTGAACCTGTTCAACATGGCGCCGACCGGATTCCTTGACGGTGGGCGTATTGTGACGGCGTTATCTCCATGGCTTTGGGTAGTCGGTGCGGCTGTGATGGGCCTTATGCTAATCACGCATCCGTTAAATCCGATTTTGTGGCTCGTCTTTCTGTTCTCGCTGCCGCGGTTGTTTTCTTTGTTCCGCAAAAAGACTGACGAAGAGAAACGTTACTTCGAAGTCCGACCAGGCCATCGATTGCTCATGGGGGCGTTGTATTTCGGTTTGATCGTGTTTCTCGTGATCGGAATGTTTCTGGCCGAGACAGCCGCGCGTCATCACTAAACTTTTGCATCTTCACGCCGAATGCGTAAATTAGCCGATTGTTCTAATCGCCAGATTCGCAGTCCATGTCGAAAGATTTCATCAAAATAGGCGGCGCGCGTGAGCATAACCTGAAGAATCTCACGCTCTCCATTCCGCGCGATAAGTTCGTGGTGATCACCGGGCCGAGCGGTTCGGGTAAATCGTCACTGGCTTTCGACACAATCTACGCGGAAGGCCAGCGCAAATACGTTGAATCCCTCTCAGCCTACGCGCGCCAGTTCCTCGACCAGATGCACAAGCCCGACATCGATTTCATCGAGGGCCTGTCGCCATCCATTGCGATCGAACAAAGAATCTCTGGAACCAATCCGCGTTCGATCATCGCGACGACAACGGAGATTTACGATTACCTTCGTCTTTTGTTCGCGAATGTCGGACAGGCTCATGATCCAAAGACGGGCGATCCAGTCACGCAGCAGACAACGAGCGATATCGTCGATAAGATAATGACCTTGCCGCCGAAGACGCGCCTCATGCTGCTCGCGCCTGTGGTCAATAATCAGAAGGGAGAATTTCGCGACGTTATCGAACGGCTCGCTCGCGAAGGGTTTGTGCGCGCACGTGTGGATGGCGAATTGGTTGAGCTGGGCGCGAATGTGAGAATTAAGCTCGAGCCCAAGCAAAAACACACCATCGAAGTGGTGGTGGACCGTTTGGTTATCGATGACAAGATTCGCGTGCGCTTGAGCGATTCAGTCGAGACGTCATTGCGCTGGGGGGAAGGCAAGTTGCTCGTCCTGCACCAGGAACCCGGCGCCGATCAGAACACATGGGTGGAAAACATTCATTCGAATCGGAATTTCAATCCAGCGACTGGATTTACGTTTGAGAAACTCACGCCGAAACATTTCTCGTTCAATTCACCAGCGGGAGCTTGTCCTGTTTGTCATGGGCTTGGCCAAAAGCTGGTTTTCGATGAGCAACTGATCGTTCCCGATCCGGAGAAGTCGTTGGAAGCGGGCGCGGTGCTGCCATGGCGACGCGGCGGTAAACGCATGATCGTCTACTACAAGGCGATGCTTCGTGCTGTTGCCAACCACGCCGGCCAAAGCATGGAGACGCCATGGAAGGACCTGCCGGAGGAATTTAAGAAAACGTTGATGCGCGGCACGGGGGAAACCGAAGTGGAATTCACGTTCTGGCGCGCGGGCAAGGCGAGCAAGATCACACGGCCATTCGAGGGAATTATTCCAAACCTGGAACGCTTGTATGCCGAAAGCGAGAGCGAGTTCACGAGGAATCGTTTGAAAGGATTTATGAACCCGCAACCTTGCGACGGTTGCGATGGCAAACGGCTGAAGCCGGAAATTCTCGCTGTTACGCTTGGGGAAGCGCAACCGAACGGGAAAGGGAAAAAGGCTCCGCGCAAAATCCCGGGACTCTCGATCATGGATGTATGCGCCTTGTCGGTCGAAGATGCGGAACGTTTTTTTGCTGATTTAAAGCTGACCGATTTTCAACAGAAAGTTGCTGCTGAAGTGATCAAGGAAGTGCGTTCGCGTTTGAGCTTCCTTCGGAATGTTGGACTGGGCTACCTGACGCTCGATCGCGAGAGCGGAACCTTGAGTGGTGGTGAGGCGCAACGCATTCGTCTTGCGACGCAGATTGGGGCAGGACTGGTCGGAGTTCTATATATTCTCGATGAGCCAAGCATTGGATTGCATCAACGCGACAATGAACGGCTTTTGAAGACGTTGGAGAATTTGCGTGAGCTCGGTAATTCGGTGCTCGTCGTCGAGCATGATGAAGACACGATTCGTCGGGCTGATTATGTATTAGACCTCGGGCCGGGGGCCGGTGTTCGTGGCGGGGAATTGGTCGCTGCTGGAACGCTGGCGGAAGTCGAAAACAATCCGCGTTCCGTCACTGGGAAATATCTTCGCGGCGAGTTGAGTATCACGGTTCCAAAAAATCGAATTAAACCCACGCCGGAACGTGGTTGGTTGGAGATCCTCG
>CBHWET010000003.1:0-56092 GCA_966112985.1 uncultured bacterium
CCTCGCCGGTCTGATTGGAAGACATGCTCAGGTATACGTGCAGAATACCGGTCAACGAATCCGCGTAGCTTTGCGCCAGTTCAGCAATGTGGAAAAGGGAGTCATACACGTCGCGGTAATAAGGGACGAGATGGGGACGAATCAATTTGAATTCACCATTGGCAAATCGAGCAAGGACTTCTCGCTGCGGACCAATGATCTGCCGCAGATGAAATACCTCTTTTTTAATCTGCAGAATCCGATTCAACGTTCGCTTCGTCGGATTCTGCAGCGCCTCGGCTTCCAGTTCACCGATCTCACCCGCCAATTCATCGAGGGCAGGTTTATAATTTTCAACCAACGCATCCAGCAACGTATGCGCAACGCGATCGGGTGCACGCGCAATATGTACCGTGCTCTTCAAACATCGGTCCTCGGTCGACTGGACCGGCTTCAGAGCAACATCGTGGTAAGTCACCAGAAAGTTTTTACCCAAAAAGAAGTTCAACTCCTTCGTCGCAAAAACGCCGTCCTTTCGGCTGTAGTCCACGCCATGGATCACCATGAACAGGTATGGAGAAAACTTATCTTCTTCCTTGGGATTGTATTCTTCAACTTTTGGAGAAGGACTGATGCCAACGCAGTCTTCGATCGAAAGCGGATGAAAGTGGAAAATATCCTCGAGAACCAACTTGTTTTCTTCGGCGGTGGGACTTTCGAGGTCAACCCAAAGAAATAGATTCGTATCTGCCAACAATGTCGGCATGAGAAACGTTTCGATGTCTTTGCTGTGCAGTTTGCCTTGGGTTGTAAATGCAAACGACCTGATCATTGGAGCGATGTGACCACAGTTCGGGAGTTTTGTCGCCACTTAGATAAGATCAGCGACAACAAAAAACCCGCCGGGCAAAAGCGCGGCGGGTTCGTGAAAAAACGTTTTACTTCACTTCTTCAATTTTGTTGGCAGTCATTTCCATCTTACCGTCGACTTTCTTCACAGTGCCGGTGGCTTTGACCTGCTTGCTTTCCTTGCAGATCTTTTCATGGAAGTTCTTTGCCGTTTCATTGTTCTCCAGCAAATAGGTCACCTTCTTGCCGGACTTTGTTTCAGTTTCAATAGCAGCCTGGCATTTGTCGGTTTGATGCAAGGCGCACTTGGCGCACTTGGCTTCACCTTTAATGGTCTTTTCCTTGGCTTCAGCGTCCTTCGCGAAGGAAGGCGTTGCCAAAGCGGCGAAGAGCAATGTCGAGAGAGTTAACGTAAACAATTTGGTTTTCATATTTATCACTTCAAACCTTTGACTGCGCTGGTTTGAATTTGTTCAATGGAACTGAATTACCGGCTACACACAATCAGGGAAAGTCCCACTCGTATTACTCAGTTCTTCGTCTCGGTAACCGTTTCAGCGGGTAAAGCACTCAACTGGATCGCTTCATTCCGCTGGGCAAAAAAGTCGCACGCCCACTGTTCCTGAAAGAGGATGACTTGCTGTCCTTTGGCATCAATTGCAAGTCGCGCCCCCGTTGGAAGAATACCTTCATCAATCGGACCTCCACTCACGACCCATCGTATGATGCTCCACGGGGCCTGTTCGAGCCGGGACTCGGCACCGTATTCCGTCTGCAACCGGAATTGCACCACTTCAAATTGCAACGGGCCGACTGCCCCGAGCAACGGCACGCGTTGCGTTGAACTCGGTATCGTGAACGATTGCACAACACCTTCCTGCAGCAATTGCTCCAAACCTTCGCGAAAACGTTTGAATTGCGCCGTACTTGGGCTTTGCAACCACGCGAAACATTCTGGCGTAAACCGCGGAATCTCGTCGAACTTCAACGCGGGATCTTCCGCCAGCGTATCGCCAATTCGAAAGTCCGCATGCCCAACCAAACCAACGACATCTCCCGGAAAAGCTTCATCCACAGTCTCGCGATCGCGTCCGAATAACTTGTGCGAACTCGAAAGGCGCAGCTTCTTGCCAGTCCGCGTATGGACGACTGACATGTCGCGCTCGAATTTACCTGAACAAATCCGCACGAACGCCAGACGATCGCGGTGTTTCGGATCCATGTTCGCCTGGATCTTAAAAATGAATCCGGAAAACCCGTCTCGTTCCGGAGAAATGACTCGCCCATTCACGGCACGGGGTTTCGGCGTCGGTGCCAGATCAAGAAAGGCGTCGAGCAACAGTTGAACGCCGAAGTTATTGACCGCGCTGCCGAAGAAGACGGGCGTTAATTTCCCAGCGAGAACTTCCTCATGATTGAACGAAGCCCCTGCCCCTTCAAGCATCGCCAGCTCTTCGAGCACATGCGCGTAGGTATCGGGCGTCATTGTATCGCGAACCGCTGGATCAGAAACATCATGAACTGAAACCGGCGCGCGATAGGCGCCACTTGGCACCTTTTCAAAGAAATGCACCTGCTTGCTCTGGCGATCGAAGAGACCGCGGAACTCGTTACCATTGCCGAGCGGCCAATTCACAGGGTAAGCCGAAATACCGAGAACACGCTCGAGTTCATCCAGCAACAACAAGGGATCACGCGATGGCCGATCCAATTTATTCATGAACGTGAAAATCGGAACGCCACGCTGGCGACAAACTTCAAACAGCTTGCGCGTTTGGCTTTCAATACCTTTACCGGCATCAATCACCATGACCGCAGCGTCAACGGCCGTGAGCACGCGATAGGTGTCTTCAGAAAAATCTTTGTGACCCGGAGTATCCAGCAGATTGACGCAATAGCCACGGTATTCAAACTGCAGCACGGTTGAGCTGACGGAAATGCCGCGTTGTTTTTCCAACTCCATCCAGTCGGACGTCGTAGCGCGTTGATTTTTGCGGGCGGTAACTGACCCGGCCAACTGCACGGCGCCACCGTACAGGAGGAACTTTTCCGTCAACGTTGTTTTACCGGCGTCAGGATGCGAAATGATCGCAAAGGTGCGGCGACGCGAAATCTCTTTTTCAATAGGCTGCATTTATTTCGAGCGGGAGACTGTTCACCATCTTCCGGGTTTTCGCAATTACGGATAAAGGGGCTATGAAGCAGCTGGTGGTCACATGGAATAGAATGCGCCAACTCTCTACGAAAGGGCACAGCCCAAAGAAAATCACTAACACCCCGTAAGTTCCTGCTTCTCCTCTTTCTTTTTCCAGCGAAAGAAGCCGTAACAGTTAAAGAGAATAAAGAAGATGTTCGAAAGGATGCTCGCGATGCTGTGGGTTAAAAATCCAAATATCACCCAACCTAGCCCGCACAGGACACCGTAGACAAAACCGCACCGCTTTTCCTTCGCAACGAAGTACGTCGACATCAACCCGAATATCATCCCGAACCAATCTGCGCCCTTAAATTTTAACAGCTCTTCTTGCACTTGTACTTACAGTTGGCGGCTGCGACTCGATTCATATTCGGCCATGGCCTTCGGCATAAACTCGCGCAAGCGCTCGATGCGCGTTCCATGGGACGGATGTGTCGACATGAATTGCGGTGGCTGATTTCCGCCCGCCTCACTCATGCGCTGCCAGAATTCTATGCTCTCTCGCGGGTCGTAACCCGCCCGTGCCATATAAAGAACGCCCATCTGATCAGCTTCGGATTCGTGCTCGCGGCTGAAGGGAAGAATCACGCCATACTGCGCACCAGCGCCAAGCGCTGCCATAGCCATCTGCCGCTGTTGCGTGTCGAGGTTCGCCATTGAAAACTGCGCACCGACCAAGAATGTCTGGGCAAGAGTCGTTCGGAGTAATCGTTGTGAACCATGCCTCGCCACGGCATGCGCCATTTCATGCCCCATCACCGTTGCGAGGCCCGCTTCCGTTTTCGCGTAAGGCAGAATTCCCGTATAAACGACAATCTTTCCGCCCGGCAGACAAAACGCATTCACCTGCGAACTACGCACTACCGAAACGGCCCAATCAAAGTCCTTTGCCGAATCGCCCGTTGCAGCCGCCAATCTTTTTGCAACACGAACCACCATGTCGTATTCGGGTCCGCTGTCGACCGTCTCGGATTGCGACAAAATCTCCTGGTAACTCTGCAAACCGAGGGCCGATTCCTGTTGTGTCGAAAGTCCGACGCGGACGGCTTTGCCCGTTTCCGGATTAACTACTTTCTCGGCGTTGAAGTATTGAAGCGCCATCACGACCGCGGCGATGACGAGTGGCAGCCAGAAAATATGTCGACGTTGCATAGCAGGTGCGATCCCTGTTGAAACGTAACCGGCGTTTGTCGGAGCTCAATAAGCAGGCGACACCGCTTCTCGCATGAGCGGCCGCCCTGAGAAATCCGGGCGGTAGCCTAGCGAGGGTCCGGCAAGATGTTCAGTTTACCTTCGCGGTCCAAACGTTGGATCTCTGCCGTATACCCCTGCCGAAACGTTGGATATTTAAAATTATAACCCAATTCCATCTTCAACCGACGATTGGAAACCTTCTTGTTCGTCACACCACGTTTCTTCCATGTGTTCTCCTCCTCCGGCGCAAACGGCGGCATATACTTGCCAAGTGTTTCGGACAGCCACCGGAAGAAATGGATATGCGCAACCGGCTCGTCATCCACGACGTTATATACTTCCCCTGCCCGTCCATTTTTAAGCGCGGCAATTATCGCGCCAATCAAATCGTCACGATGAATCATGTTCGTAACGCGATCACCTTTTCCTGGAATCTTCGCTTCATTGCGCATGTATTGATGGAAAAAATGTCCGCGATCCGGCCCATAAATACCGGCAACGCGCAGCACAATGGCGGGAACTTTCTTTTCAGCGGCGGCTGCCAGCAACATCTTCTCGGTTTCGACGAGAATTTTCCCAGTGTCAGCTGCCGGTTCGGTTGGAGAATTTTCTTTAACCACCGAACCATCGTCCTGCCCGTAAACGCTGGTGCTGCTGGTGTAGATAAATTTCTTGGGCGGGCTCGTTTTAAGCCATTCGATGAGATTGCGATTGCCTTCAAGATAAACTTTTTTGTAGTCGTCGACACCGCCACCGCTCGACGACGTCGTGTTCACCACCCAGTCAAAAGGAAGTGCGATCTTCAGGAGGTCGTCAGGTTTCGTAATGTCGCAAGCGATAGGCGTTGCGCCCGCCTTTTTGATCTCTTCGAAGGCCGATTCAGACCGTCGAACGCCAAAAACTTCATGGCCCTGACGGGTCAATTCCGCTGCGAGGGGTAGACCAACGTACCCGCAGCCGATGATTAATACGCGCATGAACAACGTTGTAGCGTCAGAACGGTCGACGTCCTAGAGAATAATCCGCTGCTTTTTAGGAAATCAGGCGAAGTTAACTGCGTCTTACGGCTTGAGTGATCTTTTCGGGAATCAAAAAACATTTTGTTACGTAACAAAGCCTATTTTGGGAACCAAAACGGATTTTGGCAGCTACCAAACTGTTTTCTGGTAACCAAAATGGACTTTGGCACGTGCCAAAGTGTTTTTTGGCAACCAAAACGGACTTTGTTACGTAACAAACTCTCTTTTGGTAATCAAAATAGACTTTGGTAGCTGCCAAAATGTTTTTTGGGAACCAAAATACATTTTGTTACGTGGAAAACTTTTTTTTGGTAACCAAAAAAAAGTTTGGCACGTGCCAAAGTTTTTTACGGCCCTGTAAATCAACAACTTACAAAAAATGGGCAAATTTCTCGCTGTTTTCACTGGAATAGACAGGCAATTCGGCAAAAGACACAAAAGGCTGAATGAAACCCTGTGATGGAACCCCCTCTCTTCACAGCGAAAGCGTGAGTCCAGTCAGAACTATATAGTTGCGGCACCGCCCGCGGTGCGGGGCTCGGGGAAAGGAGCCGCTGAATAAAAGCTGCTGATTTACAGAGAATTGGAGATTTTTTGGGGCCACCTCTCTCCAGCTCTCTCCCCCATTTTGCAAATGGCGGAGAGAGGGTGCGCGCCTTGGAATTTTCAGCGGCCCAACGACTTATACGGCCGTGCATGGGACGTCCCAAACAATCATAACTCAGCACAGTAAATCTGAATTTGTTACTTTTCTGCCGGATGCTACGTTAGGCGCTCACGATGTCCGATCTCACCACGACAGCTGACGCTCCGGTCGAGGCTTTGCCCTCACAGCTACGCCTGCCCGAATTGCTCGCACCCGCCGGCGATTGGGAATGCGCAAAGGCCGCTGTCGAGAACGGTGCCGATGCGATTTATTTCGGGCTCGAAAAGTTTAATGCCCGCATGCGGGCGCACAACTTCACCGAAGCCGACCTTCCCAAATTGATGGAGTTTCTCCATCGACGCGGCGTGAAAGGCTACGTCACTTTCAACACCCTCGTCTTTGCAAACGAGATCGACCAGGCCGAAGAATATCTCCGCAGCATTATTGCCTCAGGGGTCGACGCCGCAATCGTGCAGGACGTTGGGATCTGTCGTCTGATTCGCAAATTGTCGCCCGATTTTCCGATTCACGGTTCCACGCAGATGACGGTGACGAGTGCGGGTGGTGTCGAGTTCGCCAAGGAACTCGGCTGCAATCTCGTCGTGCTCGCGCGCGAGTGTTCCATCAAGGAAATCGAAAAAATTCAGGCGGCGCAAAACAACTCGAACATCGGTTCGCAAACCAGTCTTCCCCTGGAAGTTTTTGTCCATGGCGCCCTCTGCGTCGCGTACTCCGGCCAATGCTTGACGAGTGAATCGCTGGGCGGCCGTTCAGCCAATCGTGGTGAGTGCGCACAGGCTTGCCGCATGCCGTATGAACTGATTTCCGATGGACAGAATGTTTCGCTTGGTGACAGGAAATATTTACTCAGTCCACAGGACCTCGCGGGCCTGGAGATTTTGCCGGAGTTGGTTCGCACCGGCGTGTCTTCGTTAAAAATTGAAGGCCGTCTGAAATCGCCAGAGTACGTCGCGAACATCACGCGCGTCTATCGGCAAACGTTGGACCGCCTGGCGAACAATGGGAAAAATGAGACTGCGGCCCGGAAGTACGAGGTTGAGATGGCTTTCTCGCGCGGCCTGTACACAGGCTGGTTCGGCGGCATCAATAATCAACAACTGGTCCACGCACGATTCGGCAAAAAACGCGGCGTTTATCTCGGCCAGGTTAAACGAATCGAACGCGACAAGGTGCTATTAACGCTGGAAGCGCCGTTGAAGCCCGGTGACGGAATTGTTTTTGATAGCGGCCATCCCGACCAGAAGGAAGAAGGCGGCCGAATTTACACTGTCCAGCCGCGCGGCAATGAAACAGCGCTGGGTTTCGGCCGTGGTGATCTCGATTTCGCGAGAATCCATGTCGGCGATCGGCTGTGGAAAACCGATGATCCGGAGCTGAATAAGCAGCTCCGTGAAACTTTCGCCGGTGACAAGCCACGTTTTCAACGCCCCGTCTCCGCGGAAGTTCATGGTCATGTCGGAGCGCCGTTGACTTTGATCGTCCGGGATGAACTTGGACACGTCGTCCAGGAACAGTCTGCAATGCCGCTCGAAAAGGCGGAAAAACAGCCACTCACGGACGAGCGTCTGCGCGATCAACTCGGCCGACTCGGCGGAACGCCTTTTAAGTTAGGCAATCTGATCAATCGCCTTGAAGGTGAAGTGATCCTGCCAATGAGCGAATTGAATCGTTTGCGCCGGGACGCTGCGACAAAACTTGAAAGTCTACGTGCACAGCCCAAGCGCTGGACGTTGCATGAATCACGTTCGGAAGTTCGCGTCGTCGCGGACCGCGCTCCCGCCGCTCAAAGTCGCGCCGCCGAATTAATCGTCCTCGTGCGCAACCTGGCTCAACTGGAGGCAACACTGCGTTGCGGCATCGAAACCATTTACTGCGACTTCGAAGATCCAAAAAAATATCGCGACGCAGTCCGCACCGCGCACGAATCGTTTGGCTGTGCCGGACCGCAGAAAACAATCTGGGTGGCGCCGCCGCGCATTTTCAAAATGGGCGAAGAATGGACGCTCAAGCAGGTGCGGTCCTCGGACGCTGATGGATATCTCGTTCGCAATTACGATCACCTGAAGTTCTTTGCAGATTGCCGCCGCACCGGTGACTTCTCCCTGAACGTCGCGAACGGCCTCACGGCCGAGTATTTCAAAAACAAATTTGGCCTCGAACGCCTGACGGCTTCCTACGATCTAAACAACGCGCAGCTCGATGCGCTCCTGAAATCGGCGCCGCCAGAGTGGTTTGAGATCACTATTCATCAACACATGCCGATGTTTCACATGGAGCACTGCGTGTTCTGCGCGTTTCTTTCCAAAGGCACGGATTACACAAATTGCGGACGTCCCTGTGACAAGCACGACGTGAAACTTCGTGACCGTGTGGGAATGGAACATCCGTTGAAGGCGGACGTCGGCTGTCGTAACACCGTGTTTAACGCGCGCGCGCAAACCGGCGCTGAATTCGTGTCGAACTTCCTCTCCCTGGGCGTGCGCCATTTCCGGATCGAATTCGTCAACGAAACGCCGGAAGAGGTCACTCGCACGATTACGCAATATCGCAAACTGCTTCGCGGCGAAATCACAGGCGCACAACTCTGGCGCGAGCTGAAGGTTGTAAATCAGCTCGGTGTCACGCGTGGCCAAATGGAAAACGCCAGCCGTTAAAACTGGATTTGGCACGCCGTTGAAATAGTAGCAGCCGACGTAAGGAGGCTCTGACTTCTTCGCCAATTTACTAAGGCTATTTGAGCCTCCTTACGTCGGCTGCTACGAAATAATTTGTTTTTCAACAGGCTGCTAGGGTTGCGCCGGACGCCAGACTCGCAGATTGATAAACTGATTGGTTCGCAAATCAAACGGCGCTACGACGCGCGCTTTCACCGTTTCCGTCACGCCATTGCCATCATTCGTCACCAGGATCTCCTCAACGTAATTCGTTCCTGTATTCCAGGTGTTCAGATCGGTGGAGATGTACAAACCGTATCGAACATCGACTCGTTGAATGCGGCGCTGGTAAACGAGATTGATGTGATTTTTTGAGTCCGCGGTATTCATCTCGATAGTTGAAACGATAGATGCATTCGTTTCAGCCGTGCGCGGATCTCGATTGAATGCGTATTCGATGAAGTTGCCGAAGTTGTCCTGATCCAGATCGGCGGTCTCACCGCTGAGGCTTGGATCCGTCAGTTCTTCCAAGGTGAAGTGGTTAATCGTCCAAACTCCATACGGCGAATCATGAATCGTGACGGCAGCACTGGCGCTGCTGATTGTATAAGCGAGATTCGTAATGATCGTAATCGTCACCGTTTCGTCGCCTTCAGTGCGATTATCGAGGAACGGAGTAATAACGATGTCCACCGTGTTGGATCCCGCCGGAATAACCAGGAGGTTCGTGACGGCCACGAAGTCAACGCCGTTGCTCGCAAATCCGCTGAACTGGATTGGAACCTCCAGATCATAGTTCGTATCCCCGACACGCGTGATTGTGAATTGGCCGAGATCAGGTCCCAACTCCGCTGCTTCGCCATCGATTGTTTGGATGCTCAGTAGAGTCGGCTCCAGCACCGTCACCGTGACTTCGCTGTACACTTTGGCAGAACCATCATCCGCGATGAGTCGGAAAACGAAGGCCCCGGAATTTGTAAACGTCGCGAAGGCAGTCGCATTAGTACTATTCGTCAGCACTGGCGTTCCCGGCCCACTCACGAACGTCCACCAATTCGTAACCAATCCCGGCGGATTTGGCATCCCATCATCGGTGACTGTTCCAGTTAAATTCGCTGTCGCGGTCAATTGAATGGTGAAATTGGTGCCGGCATTCACGACAGGGGCAAAGTTTGTGGGCGGCAACTGAATCGCGGCGCCGACGTCAACCGAAGTTAAAGAACGTGGCAGGAGTTGAACTTCGTCGAGCGAGCCGAGCCAGAAATTTGTGAGAGAGCTTCGACCTACCACGAACTGCGAACAATTCGTAATCGTACCGGTTGTTGCGGCGGTATTGAATGCAGGGTGGTCCAGCACCCCGTCGATATAAACCGCCATTTGCTGGCCGGTGCTCCAGCACATCGTGACGTGTTGCCATTGATTCGAAGCAAACGACCGCGAACTGACATAATGAAGATCGCCATCAGAGGTGGAAAGGGTCGCCTGCAAAACATTGCTGATGCCGTCGCAGAAAGTGAACGGTCCCTGATAGAAACTTAAAGTGGCATTAGTGCCGTTCGCGGCATCACCGCTGAATACGCCAACGGTCTGGTTTGTCGCGGTTGTTTTGGCCCAGAAAGAAACCGTCAGGCCACTTAAACCATTCAGGACATTCGTTGAACTGAGTTGTTGAACGACGTTACTGGCACCATTGAAATCGAGTGCCGCTCCGGTGACCGCATTACTTGTCCAGCTCGCACCGACCACAACACCATTCAAACCATTCGTCGTGGAATCGAGCGCGTTGGTTCCTGAGCCTTCGTCGAATTTCCAATGGAACAATCCGGATGAGTAAACGTTGGTGACGCCGACCAATACTGTTAAATCAGCAGTGCCTTTCAATTGCCCGTCATCAGCGATAAAGCGCAGCACGTAAATGCCAACATCAAAGAAGCTGACGGTCGTGTTGTTCGTGGTGGTGTCGCCGAACGTCATGTTCGTCGGCCCGCTCACCTGCATCCATGAATACGTCAAATTCGTCCCCGGCATTCCCTCGTCCGTCGCATTTGCTTCGAGAATCAAGTTGGCGTTCGTCCCATTGATGAATACGACGTTGGCGATTGGCGACGTAATAGTAGCGATGGGAAAGTGATTCGTTCCCGCATCAGCAATTGTCGCCACGGCATTGCTTGGCGACAGAATTGTGTAGTCGGGACTGGGCAATAACAGCGCAGTGACTGTCTCTTCTTCTTCCAACAGCAACTCATTGGTTGGATAAAAGGTAATCTCGGCGGACATCACGCCCGCTGGCATGCAGATGTTTGTAGCGAAGATGGGATAATCGATGCCGAAGGTTGCGGTGCCTCCAATTTGCACCAACGCTCTGATTTGAACATTAGGATCACCGTCTCGATAGATCGTAAACACGCCCGGCGACTGGCCATTTTCCGATGCGTTCGTCGAAGTGCCAACAAGCGTGAGCGTCGGTTCATTGTCATAGATCGTAACGGTCCCGTTGGTTTGGGAGGTCAGGAAGTAAGCGGCGTTGGTCGCCAGATTGATTGTGACCGTCTCAGCCGACTCGCGCAGCACATCGTCGATTGGCGTAATCGGAAGGAGCGCCATGGTGTCGTTCGAATGGATAACGATCGAGTTCGTGATGAAAACGTAATCCAAGCCATTGCTCGCGGTGCCCGTCACAGTGAAGAACACGGTGAGATCCGAATTGGTTGTTCCGAAACGTGTGAAGGTAAACTCCCCAACGTCCTGGGCGTTCGTCCCCGGTTCAGAGGCGCGTCCATAGGAAACATTCAAACGCACGTTTTGCTCATTGTCCTGAATCTTCACCCACGCCACGGAGGAACTACTGACACGATATGTGTTCGAGACGCTCAAAGTCACAAACACCGTCTCTTCACCCTCGACGGTCAGATCGTCAATTGGAGTGACATTCACGACGGCCGATGTCTGCCCGGCTGGAATCGTAATCCTATTCGTAATCGAAACATAATCCACACCGCTGCTCGCCGAACCGCTGACGGTAAACAACAGTTCCAGTGACGCTGCGGTGCTTCCGGTGCGGGAGAAGGTAAACGACCCAGGATCGTTTGGTTCAATCGCGATCGGGTCAGTCGCAGAAACACCAACAACCGGCAGCCCGTCTACATCGTCGTCAAGGATCGTAACGGTTGCTTCTTTCGCAGAACCGAGCTTCGCACCGGTGGCACTCGTCAGCGTCGCCACAACGGTTTCTGCCACTTCTACAACGCCGTCATTGACTGGCAGAACAGGAATGTCGACGTAATTGCTGCCTGCAGGAATTGTTACGGACGAACCGATACTTTGATAATCACTTGGCTCGCTCGCACTGCCGGTAACTTCAAAGCCAACCGTTAGATTGTTCGTTGTGCTGCCGGTGCGTGAGATTCGGAAACCGCCCGGAACAGGGCCACTTTCGAATGCCGTCGCCACGGTATTGGAAATTGTGACGGTCGCGACGTCATCGTCGACGATCGTATAGGTGTGAAATTTATTTCCGTCGAGCGTTGCCCCACTGGGATTGCTGATAACGATCTTAACAGTCTCATCAGATTCAACGATGGAATCGTTGATGATCGTCAGCGGCAACGTGGCCGTCCAATCACCTGGATTCACTGTCACTGTTCCTGACGGTAGAGTGTAATCGACGCCATTGCCGCTCGCCGTTCCGCCGAAAACACGAAAGTCGACTGTGATTGGCACAGTCGAAGTGGCACTCAAGGATAAAGCCACATCCGCAGACCTCGATTCGAGGCCGCGTGATGTTGGAAACGAAAATCCAATCGCGGGCACGCTGTTGGCGTCATCGTCGACGATATTCAAACTCGCTCGATTGTTGGATGTAGAAACAGCATAGCCGCCGCCCGGGGCGACGATGAGAATGACATTTTCGGTATCTTCTTTGTGGAGGTCGTCGAACGGTGTGACGACAATGTCGACAGAACTCTGTCCGTCAGGAATGACGACAGTGTTGTCGAGAGGAATGTAATCGATTCCATTTTGCGCCGTTCCGCTGATCAGTAGATTAACAGTAAGGTCACCGTTGATGATCGTGCCGCGAGACACACGGAAGTAACCGGTATCGCTTCCCGGTTCGGATGCTGAATTGTCAGGTGCTGTGACGCTGACAGTCCCTTGTTCATCATCGACAATGAACAGCGTCGCAACTCCTGGCGAGCCGACGTTATAGGAAGAATTACCCAGCAATGTCACAGTAACCGATTCGTCGCCTTCCGTTGCTGTGTCATTGATCGGCGTGACCGTAATCGTGGTGGTCGTCGCGCCTGCGGGAATTGTGGCCGTTCCGGTGAGTGCCGCGAAATCAGTGCCGGCTGTCGCGGTTCCGCTGACAGAATAATAAACAGTCAGTGCTGGCGACAAATCGCCGGTACGGGTGATCGTAAACTTTCCCGCGGTTGATGGCTCGGCTGCACCTCCCGTTGCGGTGATTGTGACATTCACGAGGTCATCATCAACAATCGTGACTTTAGCGGTCGAACCACCTGTCGTGTAAGCGGCGTTGGACGAGACACTAACTAACACTGTTTCGTTTGTCTCAACGAGTGTGTCGTCGATCGTTTGAAACTCGACGGAAGCACTGCTCTGCCCTGCTGGAATAACGATCACTCCCGGCAACGCTGAGTAATCAACACTTGGAGTAGCTCCGCCCGCAACCGAGTAGAACACTGTTAGATCGTTCGCCACAGTACCGTTGCGGGTGAAAACAAATCGCCCACTGTCTGCTCCGTTTTCAGGAGCTGAATTGTCCCCGGAACTCGTCGTTGCGGAAACGGAAACCGTTGGCAATTGCGCAGCGTCATCGTCGTCGATAGTGACGGTTGCTTCACCCGACGCTCTCACAACGTAATTAGTATCCTCTGCCAGTGTGAGAGTCACCGTTTCGGGGCCTTCCGTGTTCGCGTCATTAACCGTCTGCAAATCAATCGAAAAACTTGCCGCCCCAGCCGGAATCGTCACGACGTAGTTCGTGCCTGATTGTGTAGGTGTCAACGTGTAGTCGGTCGGTTCGATTGCGCTTCCGGAAGTGTACAACGTCACTGGAAGATCAAGGCTCGTATCTCCCGACCGGGTAATCGTAAACGAAACTGTCCCGCCCGCCTCTGAAACATTTGTCGACGAGACTGACAAACTCACTTGCGGCTGCGGCGCTCCGACAAAATCAATTCCCGTGGCATCCGGGGGAACTGAAGCTGGAACCTGCGTCGCCGCAAAGGTGTAGCCGTATTTCACCGCTGTTAAGCTTGTTTGGTTCGAGACACCCACAATTGTGTAGAGACCTTTGCTATCAGTGTATCCGCCGATATAGGTGTTGATATCGGTCGCGCCGTTGTCGACGCGGACACCTTCAAGTGGCGAACCATTGCTATCCGTTACTTTTCCGCTGATCCTGAAAGTTGTTGCAGAGCCTACTTTGACGACGACGTATCCACTCGCAACGCCGCCCTTCATATCGCTCACGATACAACGCGCGACATGATCACCAGCGGTGGCCCAGGTATTGTAAGCCATCGAAGAATTATTGGTGCTGAACGTTAAGTCCTCAAATTGCCAGTGATATGAAAGCGTGTCGCCATCGGCGTCCGTCGCGACTGCGCGAAAGTTAATTCGGGTGCCCGGCGCAGCGTTCGTCTGGTCCGCCGTTACTTGAACGGTAGGCGGTCGATTTCCGACGAAAGAACCGAGGTTAACGAGGATATCCATCCAGTTGTTGGTGCTCGGGCCTTGGGCAATGGGAGTGATATGAACACCCGCCGCCGCGTCGCTGAATGTTCGTCCAATGACCAAAGCAGCGTCTTCTTTACCTTCTTGCGATGTTGGAGTGCCGGGCGTCATATCCAACAAATGTGTCCCGCCACTGCTGTTTAACCAAGGATCCCAGTTCACCAACACGCCGTGCGACACCCAATCATTCGATGGAAATCGTTGCCGGGTTTCCAACCAGTAATCGCGCTGCCAATCGCGTTTGATTTTAACGGCATACATGTGGCCGTTGACGCGCGTCGGGACGTCGAACGGATAAATGCGATAAACACCATTTGTCGTGACGTCGTAGCGATACTTCTTCGGCAACCAATCGAGAAGCGACTTATGCATCGCATTAAAGTGATTCGCGCCCGCTGAAGCCTGTCCCATCGTGTCGTAAACGTTGCCGTACTCATCGTGTTCGCCAGCGCCGACGATACTATCATCCGGAGTGCCCCACGAGTTGGCGTGCCACAAACCTTCGTTGTGACCGAGTTCGTGACAGGTAACGCCCACACCTTTGCTCTGCAACCAAACTCCTTTGCCACCAACCGAGCCGAGGCCACCCCAGTCGAATGCTGCAATGCCGGGGAACGCAACGATATCGCGATCGAAATTGGCCGTATCGTATCCAGCATCCTTTGCTGCCTGCCGTGCATCGCTCATCAATGCGCCAGCTCCTTCGGTACCGTAATAGTTCTTCGTCTGCGGCAGCGTGAGCACTGGAGTAACAGTCGGAATCAGGGCAGTCGTGTTATACGAGTTCTCTACGTAAAACGAATTCACCGAACTCATCGTCGCATATGCAGCGGTCTCGGAAATCGGCTCCGTCAAATCATCAAGGAAGTTCACGCGCATGTACAACGCCGTCTTCGGACCCTGAGTCCAGCTGCCAGGAAGAAGCACAAAACCTCCGCTGACCGTCGCGCCGCCCTCGGCAGCAATCCACTGCTTACGGGCGAGGTCGAAATGTTCACGACTACAGAAACTAAGAATCTCTCCGCCCGCATCAGCGACGATTTCCTCGTTTCGGGAAGTAGAGAGTTTGCCGGAAACACCACAAATCGCTTCTGTCGCAATCGCACCCGTCACCTTCGCCGCTTTGATTTCTTCGCTATCCAGTCGGCGCAACGGATCAGAGGAAAGCGCCAATTTCCCATCAATCGCAATGCCATGGACTGGAATCGATTCCCTCGTCATCTGATTCGCCCGCCATCCATAAACGAATGCCGCATAGCGCTTCTGTCCGACTTCTACTTCGCGCAAGGTGGTCCGCTTGTTGTGCTCAAAATCGGTAGCGACCATCACGGTCAACGAACCGCGACCATCAATACGTTTCTCGAAGTGCTTCGTGATTGATTCGGGAAGCTCGCGACGCACTTGTTCGGAAACCGCTAGAGACAATGCTTTCTCGGGATCAGTTTTGATCAAGTGCAACATGACGTTGCGTCGATCCATGGCGAGTCGCTCGCCGGTTTGCAGATCAGATTGGTCTCCGCGCAAATATCGGGCAGTCCAATCAGAAAAGGCGCGTAGCGTCGGATACTGCGACGCCTCAGTAGATTCACGGCCGCTCGGGTGGTGAGCTGAACGACTTGCGGACGCAAGCGCTTTGGTTGTCGGTGTCGCAATGGTGCGCGGAACGGAGTTGGACCGCGAGGTTTGAAAGCACCTAATGGCGACCAGCGTTGCAATGGTTAACGCTGCAACGCCATAGAACTTCAATCGTTTCACTATTCCCCTTTCTCAAATGGTTGGCCGATGAATGGGATTCCAAAAACAGCGGCAAGTTGTTTGTAACTTTTGAGCCTGAGACTCTCAGAGATGAACAGCGTCTAGAATGGTTGTTCCGACGCACAGGGTCAATGCTAAACCCGTAGCAGCCCCCGGATTTCTACCGCAATTGGATATTCGGTGGCTGGGCGACGTAATCGGCGACAGTAAGGGAAGCATCGCCATGCGTGCGCATAAAGGAAGCAGGACAAGCGGCGGTGATTGGGCCGTGCAGAACCCGACGGACCACTGCGCTCTGCCAAACGCGATTGCAATAGAATCGCATCCGGCGCGATTCGAGGATTTCTTTCATTCCCAGCGTTACACAACGCCACGGTATGATCGAAATTTCCCCTCCCACCGTCACCGAATTGATCGTCCGCGTTTCGCGGGTTAATGAAAGGACGCGCGTTGGCAATTTGGCGAATTGATCATTCGAAATCTTTTCGCCAGCTTCGGGCGGTTCATTAAAAGCCATGTGGCCGTTAATTCCGATTCCGCCAAACGTCGCATCGACCCCGCCACGTGCATCAATCAATTTCTGAATATCGCTACATTTCTGTGGATGAGGAAAAACGCGGTTTTCGGGCTTTGGAGCAAGAGACGGTTCGAGCAGATTATAAAACAGTCGATCCATGTATCCACGGAAGCTCAAGGGATGCTCGGCTGGAATCCATTGATCATCATCGGTCAGATACTCATCCATGTTGATCAACACGACGTCGCGCAGCGAAATTTTCTCCTTATTCACCATCTTGGCGAGAATCGGGTATTGATCCACGGGGCCGACCGGAACGATCAGAGTGGCTTCCCTGCCCTGCTCTTTCGCCTGGACGATTTCGACCAGCAGGTCCTCAGCAACGACCTGTGCGATCGAGGCCATGTCCGTCTTCGCGGTTACCTTTACGTTCGTGCCTTTACCGAGGTCCGTCGCGGAAACGTTCAGGTAGTCAGGAAACATATTGAATCAGGACTGCGGCCAGCGCCGATCAGACAAAAATTTGCGGAGCGTATTTGGAAAGGTCGAATTCGCCATCCTTCGTAAACGGCAAATCATTGACTTCAACGACACGCAGGTCATGGGCGCCATCTTCCCGCGCGAATTCGTAGAATACGTGGATTTGTCCGCCCATTGTTTGCGCATCGATGTAACGCAATGACGTTGAAGCGTGCGGACTGGTGTACGCCGGCGCGGATTGCGTAAGACTCTTCCAGTTCTTCAAGTCGTTCGAAACAGCGATTCCTGTTTTCTCTTCGTAGTTCTCCAGATGACTGGCGCTGCCGTCGTAGAAAGCAAAGAAACGATTACCCGCCTTAACGATGCTGTTGATGCGGCGGCAATAACAATCCCAGCCTTTACCTTCAGGCTTGAAAATCAATCCCTGCCATTCCCAGTTATCAAGATCTCGCGACGTCGCGAGGCCGGTTGCAGACACGCACTCGCCAGTATTAAAGATATCGAGCGTTGAATGCGATTGATCGGTCGTCTTCGGGGTCTGAATCGCCACGCTGAGGATCATGTAGAATAATCCGTCGTGTTCAAAGATCCACGGGTCCTTCACTCCTTCGAGTCGAAGGGATTCTGCCGTAAACAACACCTCCCGCTTGCTGGTATCAAACAGTTTCGGGTCAGTCGCTTTCATCAGCGAGACGCACCAACGACCGTCCTTTGGATGTACGTAACTCGTGAAATACCGCCAGATACCATCTTTCCCTTTGCGAATCGCGCTCCGCTCAATCGACGCCGAATCGTATTTATCCTTTGTCGTCGTCCAGATGTCCTCCCAATTGTTCAAATCGGTGGACCGTGCAATGCGCGCCTCACCGCCACGATCCGGTTCGACGCCGCGGGGACGGCGAATTCGATACGTCAAATACCATGCAAATTCGTCTTCGGCGTAATAAGCCCCCGGAGCCCCGACCCAATATCCTTTTTCGTTTCCAACGGGATTCCGAACGATATGCCCTTTGGCCATGCCTTGAGCGCTCAATTTAATTTGCATAGGTGATGAATTGGAAACTAAACCACGAATGAACGCAGTTGAACACCGATTTCAACCCAGTTCAGAACAAAAACACGTTTACCACGGATAAACACTGACATACACGGATAAGACGGCGAGCCGTATGTTCTTTGCCCGTATCAAAAACGTCCGTTACTACTCAGCCAGGCGATTTGTCTTCGTGCAAAATCCGTGTGTGTCCGTGTTCATCCGTGGTTTATTCTGAATCCTTCGGACTTACGTCGTCAACTTATCGACTTTGCCGGTCATGAAATCCTTGTTCTTATCACCGACCCAGTAACGGTTACCGGCAATGCACCAGATAAAGTGCAACGGCTCTTCCTGGCTGAATACTGGATGGTAATTCAAAATCGGGATCGTCACTGCATCACCTTCATTTACTGAACGCACGAAACTCTTCGTTTCTTCGTCGGCATAAACTTCCATCGAGCCGCGTCCCTGCGTGAAGATATAAATCTCTTCCTGGTCAGTATGATTGTGAGGCGGATACGAACGTTGATGCGGTTGGAACAACGTGTAACCGGCAATCAGTTTGTCGGCGCCTTCACTCACGTCGAACATCAGGAAAACGTCCTTGCCCTTGAGATGGCGGATACGCTTTTCGTTCTTGGAAAACTCTGACCACTTGGAATGGAAAACAGGATGCGTGTTGTCAGCGGTCGCGCGGCAGACAATCACTTTGCTTTCACCACTCTCCTGAGCGAGGCGATACGTGGCACCGCGTGGGATATAAAGAGTGTCGTAATAATCGAGCGCGTAATCTTTACCGTTCACCGTCGCCGTAACTTTCCCGCGCCAGCAAAAGAGCAGCGCTTCCTCTTCAGGATGAGCAAGGGCACCGCTGCGGATGTTACCGGTTAATTCGTACACTCCGTACGTCAGAAATTGTAAATTGGACGTTTGGGGATTCGTCTTCTCGACGTAACGAAAACTCTGTGAGTTTCCATTTAGAAAATGGGCTGGTTTTGGCTTATCCATGGCGAAAAGGTAATGAGAACGGCAGACCCACCGCAAGGGTTTTTTCGAAATCGAAATAACTGTCGTCCGAGATTTGGCAACGCGCTGCCGCGCCTGTGGTCAGTCACATCGGCGCAACATAATCATTGCGAAAACCTGCCAACACTGTTGAACTGCGCCGGCGCGGATCAAGGACGACAACCATCTGCTGGAGCTGGCAATTGACCGGCAACAGCGTGTCTGCAATTCGCCCCCAACAACGTGAAGACCGCCAACCTCCTGTCTATCTGCTTTATTCTACTGTTCAGTTCAGTAATCGCATTTGCCGATTCAACCTCGTGGATCGGGGCTGAATTCGTTGTCGATCAGAGCAGCACTACAAACGCACAGGACGCCTGGACTGGATCCGCTTTCAATGGCAGCAACTATATCGTCGTTTGGTGCGGCGGAAATGATGACGGTTCATATGATGCGTTCGCTTCGCGAGTAGATCAGAGTGGCGGTGTGCTCGACTCACGAATTCGACTGACGACACAGTCGGTTGGCTCGATATTTAACGTGTCGGTCGCATCTGACGGAACCAACTTTTTAGCGACGTGGGATGGTCCGACGGGAGAAAGCTTTTACCGGCGCATAAAAGCCGATGGAACGCTGCCGGACGCTGCACCGGTTTCGTTCGGTACGGATACAGCAACTCCGAGGGTGGCATTTGGAACAACAAATTATTTGGTGTTGTTGCAAACGGATATTTCGAAGTACCCAGCGCGGCTCGAAGCAATAACGATCTCCACTGACGGTGTTGCAGGTCTTCGGACCTTCATTACAAATATTACGAGCAGTCACTCCGGCGGTAATCTTGCATTCAATCGGACCAACTTTTTTGCGGTGTGGGCCGATGACGCTCTCTATGCCACGCGTTTAAATCCGAGTGGTTCAATGATTGACAGCAATATTGTCACCCTCGCCTCAGGTCAGTTTCATCGTCCATCAATCACCAGCAATGGCAAAGATGCTTTCGCGGTATGGAGTCCATCATTCACCACGGATTTCTTTTCAATTTTCGGAGCGCGGTTGGACAGTGATGGAGCGCTGATCGACTCTTCCTCACTGATTTTGGAGTCGAACGGTTACGTGAATGTTTATCCGGTTGTAGCGTTCGACGGAAATAATTACGTTGCGAGCTGGATGATGTTCGGGGTAGCCGATCAACCCCCATACGTTCTTGGCGCATGTGTTGTAAGCGAAAATGGGTATCAACTTACGAATGTGATAGTTCCCACTGACCTGCCTTATGCTTACATGCCTTCCATCGTCGCCGGAGGAACGGGTAAATTGCTGCTGACTTCTTCAAGCCCAACCGCCGGCCGAATCCTGGATACGACACGATTCATCGAAACACCTGTCATCACACAGCAGCCTATCAACGTTGTTGCCACTGAGGGCACCGCAGCGTCTTTCGTTGTAACGGCGGTTGGCGGTTCTCCGCTTCAATACCAGTGGCGAAAAGGTGGAACAAATATCCTCGGCGCAACGTCGAGCGGATTTACGATTGCAAATTGCAGCCTTGCTGACGCCGGCGTTTTTTCTGTGTTCGTTTCGAATCCGTCAGGATCCATCGTGAGTTCAAATGCTTCGCTCACGGTCAACGCTCGTCCGTCGATTACGGCTCAGCCCATTGCCCGGACGAACGATCTGGGAACGACAGCTATTTTTACCGTCGCCGCCACAGGCACCGCGCCACTTTCCTTTACCTGGTTGAAAAATGGTGCGCCCGTGACATCCACAAATGCCACCGGGACAGCGACTGCCACGCTCACGATCAGCAACGTCACCACGAACGATGGCGGCTCGTATTCGGTCGTCCTTGAGAATGGCTTCGGCACGGCCACGAGCTCGGGCGCACTTCTCACGGTCAATACAGATTTGAGGAACCCCACGATCACAATGGCTTTCCCCGGAGCGGCGCAACGCGTCTTCGACGACCTTCATGTCACGAACGGAATTCTGGCGATGCGTGGAACGGCACTCGACAATGTGCGTGTTGCCAGCGTTTGGTATACGATCAATAACAGTGAGTGGCAGCTCGCAACGGGAACATCCAATTGGATGGCGAACGTAACGGTCGTTCCAGGCACAAATACGGCGGTCGTGAAAAGCATCGATCAGGCGGGCAAACAATCACTCCCACTGAAACGGACGTTCTTCTATGTAGTGACCAATCAGTTGAGTCTGATCATTTCTGGAAGCGGCAGTGTGCTGACTTACACAAATTCAATCATCACAAACGGCACTTGGCTCGAAGTGGGCCGGTCTTATCTCTACAAAGAATTACCAGCGTCGGGCAATCTGTTCAAAGATTGGAGCGGTGATGCGTCCAGCACTGCGGCGTCGCTCAGTTTTGTGATGCGATCCAACTTTGTTCTCCGCGCGAACTTCGTTACAAACCGATGCATTAGAGCCGCTGGTGCATATGCCGGTTTGTTTACGAAACAAATCGGGTTGTTCAAGAGCGGGCGGGCTTTGCGTCATTCACCTTAAGAACGAACGGCCTTTACGCTGGAAAGCTCGTCATCGACGGCGATACGTACAGCTTGAGCGGCATTTTCAACGCCACAGGAGCAACGCACACCGTGATATCACGGTTCAAACAGGGAAAAACGACGTTGTCTGTAAATCTAAGCGTCGACTACGAACAGAACCCCGACCAAATAGTCGGCACCGTCGGCGACAACGCGTGGTCGGCAGCTTTGGTAATGGATCGGAACGTCTTTGGTCCAAATCAACCGCCACCCACTTTCTCAGGAAATTACACCATGCTGCTTCGAAACTTGACGAATGCCGAAGCGCCCGCCGGCGATGGCTATGCGTTGATCCGCGTTGCGACGAATGGCTTAGTCACAACTTCAGGCGCCATTTCTGACAATACAAAACTCGCCCATGCAGTCGCAATTTCGAAGGACGGCCGATGGCCGTTGTTCACGCCGCTCTATAGTTTTCGTTACGTCGTTACGAATGCGACAAACAGTGTGATTGTTTACACGAATGCCGGTTTCAACGGTTCTATTTTTGGCTGGCTACAGGTGAACAATAAGTGCGTGACCGGCGACCTTTTATGGACCAGGAAGCCGTCAACGAACATTTATCCAGGTGGTTTCACCAACGCTTTTGGAGTGATCGGTTCGCAGTATATTGCGCCTGCGCTCCATACTGCTTCGCTGACGGAAACGAATGGAACTCTCACGGTCAGTGGCAATAAGCTGAACAATGCAATTAGCAGCACCGCGAGTTTATCGACGAACAACGCCTTTACGATCCCGTCACCGAATACTAACAGACTCCGCGCGACCGTTACAGCCAGCAGCGGTCTGTTCCAAGGTAGTTTTCTCGTAGCGACAAATAAAACGGCAACGTTCGTGGGGGTTGTCCTGCAGCAGCAAAATCTGGCGGGTGGCTTCTTCATTAATACGAATGAATCCGGCAAAGTAGAATTCAACGTGTCGCCCTAAAGACGGTCGTGTTTTCAAACCGTTCCAAACGTTTGAGCCAAATCAGGGGGACGGCAATCCACGACCGCCGCCAAGTTCACGGATTTTTGATCGTAGGTGACCGTTATACCCGGAGGTTTTAGGAATTCGGATTCCGCAAAATCAGTCCAACCGCATGCTTTCGGGAATTCGGATTCCGCAAAACCGGTCCAACCGCGTGCTTTCAGGAATTCGGATTCCGCAAAATCAGTCCAACCGCATGCTTTCAGGAATTCGGATTCCGCAAAATCGGTCCAACCGCGTGCTTTCAAGAATTCAGATTCCGGAAAATCGGTCCAACCGCATGCTTTCAGGAATTCGGATTCCGGAAAATCGGTCCAACCGCGTGCTTTCAGGAATTCAGATTCCGGAAAATCGGTCCAACTGCGTGTTTTCGGGAATTCGGATTCCGCGAAATCGTTATCGTGGGCAGTGGCGACGAATTCCCGAGCTGCGAAAAAGGTTACCCTTGCGGATTTTGATCCGATTTAACGTTAAAACGGCATCAAACCGAGAAAAGACGAAATATTAACCCAAAAAACCGAGACTAAATGGCAATTGAGACATGTTTGGTCTCTAAAAACGAGTCCAAACCTTCGGATCCAAGCTCCCTCCCCCAGCCGCTCATCTTGACGCCGCCGAAAGGAGCGTTGCTGGTCGTTGGTAAACCGTCGTTGATGCCGAGCATGCCGGATTCGATGCTTTCCATAAGGCGGAACGTCCGGCTGAGATCGCGGGTGAACGCATAGGCGCTAAGGCCATAGGGAGCTGAGTTGGCCAGTTCGACGCCTTCCGCCTCAGTTTCAAAAGGAGAAATCGCGGCGATGGGTGCGAATGTCTCTTCATTCATGCACAAACCATTTTTCGGGACGTCCGCCAACACGGTTGCCTCGAAGAAATAGCCAGGACGATTAATCCGTTTTCCGCCGCACAATACTTTTGCTCCCTTTTTCACGGCATCGTCGACGTGCTCCGTCGCCTTTTTAATAGCATTCTCATCGATCATCGCGCCGATCTGCACACCGGCTTCAAATCCTTCGCCGACAATCATTGTCTGCTTCGTTTTCTCAACGAAAGCTTTGACGAATCGATCGTAAATTCCGCGTTGGACATAGATGCGATTGGCGGCGATGCAGGACTGGCCGGTGTTGCGAAACTTGGCGAGCAGGCAGCCCTCGACGGCTTTATCGAGATCGGCATCATCAAAAACGAGGACGGGGGCCAATCCACCGAGTTCGAGGGACAGCGGCTTCACATGTTTCGCCGCGCCTTCGATCAGTTTCTGTCCAACTTCAGTGGAACCGGTGAAGGTAATTTTACGGACAATAGGATTATCCAGGAATTCCTGGGCAATTTCCGAAGCTGAACCACATACCACCTGAAATACTCCCTTCGGCAATTTTGCAGCGGCGCAGGCTTCAGCAAAAGCGATCATGCACAAAGGTGTCGCGCTGGCTGGCTTCACAATGACGGGACAGCCAGCGGCCCATGCAGGCGCGATTTTTCGCACGGCAAGGACGAGCGGGAAATTCCATGGGCTGATCGCTGCCACTACGCCGATCGGCGTCTTTACCACGAGATTTCGTTTCCCGTCGGTCTGGTGCGGAATGATACGGCCGTATCCGCGGCGGCCTTCTTCCGCAAACCAGCGCAAATGGTCCACCGTCATCGCCATTTCGCCCTGGCTTTGCGCGAACGGCTTGCCGTTTTCCTGTGTGATCAAACGCGCGATCTCGTCTTTACGAGCCTCGAGCTCATTCGCGATTTTATGGAGAAATTCGCCACGCGCTTTTGCCGTCAGGGCGCGCCATCCAGCAAAAGCGGCGTGCGCATCCTTGATGGCTTGAGTAACGCGAGAACGATCGACGACGGAGATTTTAGCAAATGGTTCGCCGGTGGCTGGATTTTTGACGGAAATTGTTTTGTCGGCGGTGATGAATTCGCCATTGAGATAAAGCGGATACGTTTTCATGTGCAGCGGAAATGAAAGAACAGCGTCGCGATAAAAACCGCAAGAGCTATTTCGATTTCGAATTAAAGATAGAGAGCGGTTTGCAGGTCCCTGACGACGACACTCATGAACGGGTAACGCTTATCGATGTCACGCTCGATACATTTCATGATGATCTTCTCCAGATCTGCGGGAATTTCATTGTACTCACGCGGAGGCGGTACGTTGCCCTCAAGTTGCTTGCGAAGAATTTCGTCCGGGGTATCGCCGGGAAAAGGTTTATGAAAAGTGACCAACTCGTAGGCCATCACACCGAAGGCGAAGATATCGACGCGATGATCAATTTCGCGATGCTGTAGTTGTTCCGGCGGCATATAGGCCGGAGTCCCTGGATTCTTCGAGAATTTCTTCGGTTTCTCGGGACGTTCCAGCGCGAGATCGAAATCGCAAAGTCGCACGTGTCCATTGCGGGTGACGAGAAAGTTCTCCGGCTTGATGTCCAGATGCATGTAACCGTTTTCATGCACGTGCTCAATCGCCGTGGCGGAATCAATGAGGATATTCGCAACGTTTTCAGCAAGGATGTCGTCGACTCGTGCGATGAGCTGCTTCAGGTTGGAACTTTCCACATAATCCATCAGCATGTACGGCAGGTTCTCAATTTTGCCGTGTTCAACATGGCCAACGATATTCTCGTGACCGGAAAGGTGTTGCAGAACCTCGCAGCCGCGGAAAAAGCGTTTACGGGCGAGGAAATTGAATTTCAGACTATCGTGCAGTTTGCGCAGCGCGTAGGTCTTTTTCGTTTCCTGGTTGGTGGCGACCCAGATTTCAGCCATGCCACCGCTGTTGATTTGCTCCGCCAGTTGAAAGATACCGAACCGGCGGGCGGCCGGTTTGTTCTGGGTTCCTAGCAACTCATTATAGTCCATACGGAGTTTTCGGCGCAGAATGTAATGGGTAGCCATCCATTTGGCAAAGCGTGAGTTTTTAGTTTTTACTTGGCCCCATTTGTTCTTTAGTTACCCCATGGCCGGCGCCGCCAAAGCCAGCGACATCATCAAAACACGGCAAACCAACATCGTCCTGTTGTTGTTTATATATCTGGCCATTGTGTTTATCGGAGGAGCACTGGTTGCGCCTTGGGTGTACTTCGGCGTAAAATGGGCTGCGGGACACTGGTCGATTTTCCAAAACCTGACCTCACACCCGTTTCACCGTTTCGTCCATCGATGCCTCCTGATTTTCGCAGTAATTGGGTTGTGGCCTTTCTGCCGAATGGCGGGACTCCCGTTAGACGGCCTTGGACTCAGATTCTCAAAAGAGGAATGGCAAAGATTTCGGCACGGGTTGTTCTTCGGCTTTGTGTCGCTCGCCTGTGTGGCCGGCGTGGCGCTGATTTTTGGCGCACGAATATTTAAACTGCCGGCAAATTGGGAGAAGGTCATCCTGGCCTCGTTGTTTTCAGCGATCACGGTCGGCACGATTGAGCAGGTGATTTTTCGTGGCGCGCTGTTCGGCTCGCTGAAATTAGCGTGTAAATGGAAGACAGCGTTGACGCTAAGCAGCGTTATTTATGCACTGGTTCATTTCTTCAGCCGCCCCGCCGAGCCACCGGAAGTGACGTGGCTGTCGGGCTTTTTTACTCTGAAAGAGATGCTGCGCGGATTTGTTGATCTGCATACATTGCTGCCCGGCTTCCTGAATCTTTTCATTGCTGGCGGGATACTTGCACTGGCGTACCAGATCACAGGGACGCTTTCATTCTCCATTGGACTTCATGCGGGATGGATTTTTTGGCTGCAAACTTATGGCGCATTCACGCAACGGATGCCAAAAACAAACGATTGGCTATGGGGCACGACGAAATTAATCGACGGATGGGTCGCATTGTTCGTCTTACTAACGCTAGTCATTTTCGTTGCCCCCTGGCTGCGTCGGCGAATGGATAACAAATGACCTTTTCCGTTCCAGCGAAGTTTCGTCCGTGGCTTGACCACGGGTTGAACTTTTTATATCCGCCGCTATGCCAGATCTGTCGCGAGAATCGAGCTGATGCGTCGGAATCGTTTATCTGTTCGAAGTGTGTTTCGGGAAAAGGTGGCGTCCGTTATCTTGTACGGCCGTTTTGCGAGTGCTGCAGCTTTCCCTTTGAAGGTGATATCTCAACAACATTCGAATGCAGCAACTGTCGCGAGCTGGATTTGCATTTCCGGTATGCCCGCTCGGCGGTCGTCATCAGCCCGTTGCTCCTGGATGTCATCCACCGCTGGAAATACAACCGGGCCCTGTGGTTTGAACCGTTCCTGGCAGACCTGTTGGTTCGTGAAGCAGTTCCTGCGCTTCGGGAGGAAAAGTGGGATATGATTGTCCCTGTCCCCTTGCATCCAGTGAAGCAACGCGAACGCGAGTTCAACCAGGCGGGCCATTTGGCGCGTCACCTGAGCGCGGCAACCAATATTCCGGTGAACGAAAACGTTGTCGAACGAGTCGAATTCACGCGCACGCAAACGCAATTGAGTCGGCAGCAGCGGGCAGAGAATGTCCGACGCGCGTTCACGGCAAAACCGGGCAAAAAATTGAATGGCGAAAAAATTATTTTGTTGGATGATGTTTTAACAACGGGCGCAACAACAAGTGCCTGCGCGAAAGTATTGCGCGATGCTGGCGCGGGTGATGTATGTGTCTGGACCGTTGCTCGCGCACGCGGATCTGTTTGAAATTGAAATGAAAGTTTGCAGCACTCGCATGACATTATGGCGACAACATTCACTGATCCTGCTTTAAAGATGTCTCCCAAACGCACAAAAAAAACTTTAGGCCTCGAAACCGTTGAACCGGCCGTCACACCACCGCCAGCCACCAGCGAAACCGCGTTCACAAAGAAACCGAAGCTCGCCTCGAAATCAAAGAAGAAGGAAATTCCTGAAGGCCTTTGGACTAAATGCCCGAAATGTGCCGCAATGATTTTTGACAAGGAACTGGACGACAACCAGAAGGTTTGCCCGAAATGCCAGCACCATTTTCCAATCAGCGCCCGCGAACGCATCAATTCTTTGGTCGAAACCTGTTCGTTTGAGGAGATGGATGCCGACATGCTCAGCGTCGATCCACTCAAGTTCACAGGTGTCGCTGCTTACACCACCAAGCTCGAGGAAACGAAAAAGAAGTCGGGCTTGAAGGACGCTGTCATCACAGGGATCGGAAAAATTGGCAATCACCGCATCGGCCTTGGAGTGATGGATTTCAGTTTCCTCGGCGGTTCGATGGGTTCCGTCGTTGGAGAGAAGCTCACACGTCTGATTGAAGCTTCAACCAAAAGAGGGCTCCCGTGCGTCATCATTTCGACCAGCGGCGGCGCTCGCATGTACGAAGGCATGTTTAGTCTCATGCAAATGGCAAAGACTTGCGGTGCCCTTGGATATCATGCCAAAGCAAAGCTGCCTTACATCAGCGTTCTGACTCATCCAACAACCGCCGGTGTTATGGCGAGTTTCGCGACGGTGGGCGACTTAACAATTGCTGAACCTGCTGCCATGATCGGTTTTGCTGGCCCGCGCGTCATCAAAGACACGACGCAGGCCGAACTGCCGCCCGGTTTTCAAACGGCAGAATTTCTTCTCGACCGCGGATTGATCGACGCGATCGTTTCTCGCAAGGAAATGAAAGCGCAACTCATCTCGTATTTGGACTTCTTTGCCTCCGGCCGGAAACAGCCAGCGGCTTGATCAATTCGTATTTCGGGCAGCCACAAGTGAAACAAAGCCACGCTGAAACAACTGAAAAGTTGGTGGGGCTTATTCATACTAGTGACCTTGCCTCCCTCGGGCCGGAGCCGCGTCATTCACGTACTGCATTGCCGAAGTTGAACGAACAGTTAAACAGTGCCTTCGCTGAAACAACTTTCCTCCCACAAAATCAGCAACTCATCCGAGCAACGGTCCTGCTCTGGCATGATTATTTGGATGAATCACATTCTATCTCGCAGAATATCGCCAATTGCGACGGCAGTTTTGTCCACGGCATGATGCATCGGCGTGAACCGGATTATTGGAACTCAAAGTATTGGTTCCAGCGCACAGGCCAGCATCCTGCGTTTCCGGAAATCGCAGCGAAAGTGGCTGAATTGTTGCAGAACACTGATAACGCAGTTGCGAAAGTGATTACCGGCGGACAATGGCATCCAAACACTTTCGTAGATCTCTGCGAACAATTCGCCGAAAAGCCAACAACGTCGCAATACAAATTGCTCCAGCAAATTCAGCGAATCGAAATGGAAGTGTTGCTGAAATATTTTTGTAACGGGCTCGAGCTCGAATGAATCAGTTCGCCATTGTTTTGCTCGCGGTCCTGCCGGTCTTTTCGATCATCGGTGCCGGTATCTTCATGCGGAAGGTCAACTGGCTCACCGAAGAAGCCGATAAGAGTTTATTGCGGGTAACCATCAACCTGCTGGCGCCAGCACTCATTTTCGATTCGATCCTTCACAACGATGCGCTCAGGAATGTCAGCAATGTTCTGGTAGCTCCCCTCGTAGGTTTCGGCACGGCTGCTCTCGGAATGGGACTTGCGTTTCTCTTCCGAAATATCGTCACGAAAGACAAAAGAATACTTGCAACATTCGCGGTATGTGTGGGCATTTATAATTACGGTTACATCCCGGTACCGCTGATAAACTCATTGTTCGATCGCAAAACCCTGGGCGTTTTATTCGTTCATAATCTCGGCGTAGAGACGTGCATCTGGACCCTCGGACTCATCGTTCTTGGTGCAAGCAACAGAGAAAAGGGCTGGCGGCAACTGATAAACGCTCCGGTTATCGCAATCTTTGTAGCGCTCGGCGTGAACTTTCTCGGCCCCGAACATTTCATTCCCGATTTCCTCCTCGCGACGGCAAAGATGCTTGGCCAATGCTCAATTCCAATGGGCCTCATTCTAGTCGGCGCGACGATGGCGGATCACATGCATGAGTTCCACTCGGCTCACGGCTGGCGCATCATTCTCTCTGGCTGCATCGTTCGGCTCGGTATCGCACCGATTTGTTTCATGCTGCTGGCAAAGTTCCTCCCCTGCTCTGCCGAATTGAAACGCGTCATTATCGTACAAGGCGCCATGCCAACCGCAACGTTTCCGATTATCATGGCAAAGCATTACGACGGCGATCCACCGACGGCACTTCGCATCCTAGTCGCAACATCCGTAGTCGGCCTCCTAACGATTCCGCTTTGGATCCGATTCGGATTGAAGTTTGTGTTTCCTGACCTTTAATCGCGCCTAGCACTGCCCGGGCTCTCTGCTTCACCATTCCGGAAATTACTTTTGGCAACCGCTCTAGGCCGAGAAACCTTCAATTGCCTTGATTAGGCCTTCGATCGTATGCGGCCGTGCTTCAACCGCTGGTTTAACTCCCAACGCCGCGAGAGCCTTTGAAGTCTCCGGGCCAATTGAGGCGAGCTTTATTTGGGGAAATTTCGTCAACAGCTGCGGCAGATTCAAACGCGCGTGAAAGTTTTCAACCGTCGACCCGCTCGTGAATGTAATCCAGTCGGCACCGGCTTCATTCAATTTCGCAACGCTGCCCGTTAAATCTTCTGTTTCAGGGCTCGTTTTATAACACGCAACATCATCGACGATGGCGCCCATCTCTTCGAGTTGTTTTGGCAGGTCGGTGTTCGCCACTTCTGCACGCAACAAAAGAATGTTCAGGTTCTCGATGCTTTCAAACTTTTGAAAAGCATCAGCAATCTTTTTCGCGACGTATTCCTCCGGCATTAAGTCGACTTTAAGGTGTAATTCTTTCAACTTCGCAGCTGTTGCGGGACCGACAGCGGCGATGCGCACACCACCGATGTCTCGCATATCGTCGAACGCGCGGAAGAAATATTCGAAAAACGTCGCCACCCCGTTTGGACTCGTAAACACGAGCCAGTCATATGAATTCAGGCCAAGCATTGCGTCAGCCAAATCCTTTGGATCGGTGGGAGGTCCTATTTTTATTGTAGGAATCTCGAGCACGTCCGCGCCGCGTTCCAGGAGTTCGCGTGAGAGTTCACTCGCCTGCTCACGCGTGCGGGTGACGACAATGCGTCGACCGAATAGTGAACGCTTTTCAAACCAGTTCAGCTTTCCACGGAGTTTTACGACGTCGCCAACGATGGTTACTGACGGTGGAGAAAATTTCGTTTCTTCGACAACCCGTCCAATTGTCGCCAGTGTTCCTTCGATCGATTGCTGTCTTCCTAGCGTCCCCCAACGAACCATCGCTACCGGCGTATCTTTCTGCATTCCGTTTTCAATGAGCCGCGCGCCGATTTCACCCATCCGTTCCGTTCCCATGAGAATGACTTTGGTACCTGGCGTCTTTGCGACCTGAGCCCAATTGATATTGGTTTCTTCTTTTTCAGGGTCTTCATGCCCAGTGATGACGCTGAATCCGGAGCTGTAGTCTCGATGGGTTAACGGAATCCCGGCGTAATTCGCAACAGCGGCCACAGAAGAAATACCAGGAACCACTTCGAAAGGCACTTTAGCGGCCACCAATTCTTCAGCCTCTTCACCGCCACGGCCGAAGGTATAAGGATCTCCGCCTTTCAAGCGCACCACACATTTGCCTTCACGCGCTTTGGCAACGAGCAACTGATTCAGCTCACCTTGAGGAATGGCGTGAACATGGGCACGCTTGCCACCAAAAATAAATTCAGCCGTTTTTGGCGCAAGCCGGAGCAGGTCAGGATTTACGAGCGCGTCATAAACAACAACGTCCGCACGTTTCAAAAGCTCCGCGCCTCGCAACGTCAATAGTCCCACATCACCGGGACCAGCTCCAACCAGATAAACAATACCTTTGGATTTCATGTCTCCAGAGGCAATTGTTTCTTTAAACGGTCCGATCGGCAACTGCTTCTTTTGCGTCCGTGGGTCGTCACTATCGGCTGTGTCGGACTTTCCAGAAAAGAAGTCCGATAATGATCACGAACACAAGCAACATCCAGGAACTGTGTGACATATTGAATTCCCCAGTTCCATGCAGACATAGAACTGGGGATAACTTTTCTAAAGTTTATGGATTGCTCTGAGGAGAAGTTGTTCCCCCTTGCGAAGTGCCGGAACTTGTTCCAGAAGAACTGCCCTGTCCGGAAACTCGAAGCATATTGCGGACTTCATTTACTCCGCTGATTTGGCGAAGTTGGCGTTCAATCTGTTGTTTCTCTGTGTCACTGTTCACCAGGCCCTGGATGGTGATCACTCCCGGTGTTGAATATGCAGAGGCCGCACCGCTGGCGTCGATCACGGTGCTCCCGTTTGTTGCACTGGAGGTCGAACCGCCGACCGACAAACCAGAACTACTAGTGGAACTGCCCGTTCCAGAAGTGCTGGTTCCAGAACTGGAAGTTCCTGCGCCGCTTGGTTCATTGATACTGGAACCGCTCGTTGAGCCCCCAGAACTTGAGCTGCTGCCCGATGTTCCACTGGTACCGCTGCCACTTGTATCGCTGCTGGAACCTGAAGTACCGCTTGAAGAACCGGAACTTCCGCCACTACTTCCAGAACTGCCGCCTCCGCTGCTTTGTGCAAAGAGAGCGCCGTTCAACATTGCCAGACATGTGATGATGATTGCGTATTTTTTCATAATTTGTGTGTTGTTACCTATGCTTGTGACAACCGTTTGTCGCTGCACAACGGTCTCCGATGACACTCGTTCACAGATGTTCCATCGCAATCAACGTCGACGCCGATTTGATGACGCAGCATTGGCGTAATTCGACTTCGGAGTTCCTCTTACCCGGCGAGTAGGTTTGAAAATGAACCGCGAGGAAGGGAGGTTATTTGCAACAGCGACTATGACGAATCACCGGCCTCGATCAAAAGCATTGGCAACAGTTCTTTCTAACCGCGATTTGTCTGAATTGCTCGCTGCGGAAGCTGGGGTCATAGCTCGTTCAACTGCCGCCAAGGCGTTTAAAAGAGCTGCACGAAATGCGTTTCTATGGCCGGAGGAAGCGCGCAGTTTGCTGGAGCAACAACGTTCATTGACCGAATTGGAGGGCGTCGGCCCGTTTATCGCAAAGCAGATTCAACAGTGGTTTGATAATCCACCCACCCCGCCACCGCGCGACGCCCTGCGAGAGAACTTTCTGACCTTGAGCGAAGCGCGCAAAGCCCTGGCAAAGAAACCCGATTGGCAGCAGCGCTATAAAGGAGATCTCCAGATGCATACGGACTGGAGTGATGGTTCCGGCACCGTGCAGGACATGGCTGACGCTGCAATAGCCAGAGGATACGAATACATCGGCATCACTGATCACTCAAAGGGTTTGAAGATCGCGGGCGGCATTGACGAATCACAATTACGACGACAATCCGCAGAGATCGACGCCATCAATGCGACGTTCGCGAAACAAGGCAAAAATTTTCAGGTTCTCCATTCGATTGAGCTAAACCTCAATCCACTTGGCGAAGGGGATATGGACCTGGATGCTTTAGCTCAGCTCGACCTGGTCGTGGGTTCGTTTCACTCTGCGCTACGCGTAAAAGGTGACCAGACGGATCGCTATCTCGCCGCATTGAGAAATCCATCCGTTCATATCCTGGGTCATCCGCGTGGACGCGTTTTCAACTATCGCATTGGACTCACAGCCGATTGGAAAAGGGTGTTTGCGGAGGCGGCGCGTCTTGATAAAGCAGTTGAAGTAGATAGTTATCCCGACCGACAAGATCTCGATATCGAATTGTTACAACTTGCCCGCGCGGAAGGATGCAAGATCGCTATCGACACTGACGCTCATCATCCCTGGCAACTCGCGTTCATCGAACTTGGTTTGGCGGCTGCACTCCTTGCCGGTATTGAGCCGGAGAACATCATAAACTTCATGCCTGCCAATGATGTTATCGAATGGGCCAAACAAACGCGCGGGAACAGACGACGCCAGAGCGTTAAGTCGAAGGCTTCTTTGAAGTAATATCAATTATCCGCTCTCGCCCTTTGACCTCAGGAAGCGGCACGTCACAAAACATCCTGAGGCGCACGCCGATGTTCTGCGCCAGTTCAATCATTTCCTCAACACAATCAGCCGGCAGCCACGCTCGGCAATTGTGTTCCCATAATCCTAACCACGCCCCGAAATGCTCTTCTTTCAATCCCAAAGGAATGTGTCTCAGCGGCATGGGGCCGGAGTACCGAACGGGACCGCCCGTCGCGTTTGACCAGAAGTCGGCAATCTTTTCAATGTGCTTCGGCCAATCTTCGATCTGCTGATTAAAGATTGGCCCTATCACCGCATGCTGCCGAACGTCGGCATAGAAATGGTGAAGAAAGCGAACCAACTTTTCTCGGCCGCCAATACGATCAAACAGCGAAGAACTCACCCCTCACACCTACAACTTCGCGAATAAAATGCAACCGCAACAATCTATCGTTTGCGACTGATCGTGCCAGTGACAGCCAATTCACCTTCCCGGGCGCCCGTACGTTTCTTTTTCGCGCCTGCAATGGAACCAATTTCTTTCAAATCCCCCTGGCGACCTGCGTCCTTCTTATTCTTTGCCACTTTACCGCTCGGTTTACCTTTGTTCTCAGCCATAAAAAACCTCCTGCGCCAACGATAACCGGTCACGTCTCGCCTGTCTAATCGGGGCATAGATCAGAACGGTCTTGCTACTTGGCGAAAAATCTTTAGAGTTCGTCTCGTTCCCAATCTCATCGGTAAAACTCCCGATCCCCTCCGCAGTATGTCCACGCCCTGATTACATAATTCTATGCACACGTCCGAAAACCAAAGTCCGAAGGGACCTAAGCGTCTGGGCAAAGGGTTCCGCACCGTCGCGTTCGTCATCGTCGCGTTGCTTGTCGTATGGATGATTTTCCACGCGCAGCCCGCAAAGGTCTCTGCGGTTGCGTCTAAATCATCGGATACAAATTCCCTGTCAGCGAAAGATCGGCTTGCGATTGGTCCTTCGAAAATCAGAACCACGTTGGTGCCTCATCAACGCAACCAAACTTCCGGCGCTGCGGCATACGCAACACTCACCAACCAGCCAATGAGGCTCACCAGGAAAGTTCTCGTAAGCAAAAAGTGGAACAACGGGCCCGACTCGTTTGGCCTCGACACGCCGCCGCCAGGCAAAGAAGGCGCAACCATCGGGCCGGCCGCCGTGACTTATTTCCAAGGCAAACTCTACGTCCTCGATAATCCAAACAAACGCATTCTGGCCTACGATGAAGCCGGGAATCTTCTTTCCTCCATCAACCTTCCGAACAACGTCGCCACTGATCTTTCAGTAGATGCTTCCGGAACAGCGTTGATTCTGATCGACCACATGCATGACAAGGTGTATCGCGTCGATGGCAACCAACTCACGTTGCTTTCTTCTGTGCCATTGAAGGAAAACTTCCCGCTCGGAACAAAATTTTCCTATGACCCGGCGTCCGATACGTTGTCGACGCAGGAAGTACATCAGGATGGCCTTGCGGACATTGACGGCAACAACCTCATATTGAATTTAAAAAACGGCGAAAAACTCGGCATCCCTTTCGATAAACCCGTCGCTTGCGTTGAAGAAATCGTTACGGATTCCAACGGGATAATGTGGGTTCTCTACACGCTCGAGGGCGATTACCAGATGCGGCGCATCGCCCGGGTTGATCCGGCGCGGGGCACAGTTGGGACAACCACCGTGGATGTTTATTTCTCTTTTGATGCGACTCGACACATGGCGGCCACGGGCAACGGCATTGTCTTGTTCGGCGGCGATAACAACGAAGGACGCCTGATCAGCTTCAACTACGCTGGCACCTCCTTCTGATCCGAACAGTTCTCCACCCGCAACATCCACCCGGAACACAGGACTAAAACTAAAAACACAAAATGAAAACACATCGAATGCAGAAACTTATTACGAGTGTGGCGGGCATGGCTCTCCTCGTGTTAACAGCACAGGTCAGTCACGCGTACGATACAACGTGGAAAAAGAGCCAGTGCGATACTTACTCATTGCACGGTCTCAGCGAACGCTATGTGTTCGGCGGTGATGCTGGCTGGATCGACAACAACGTCTGGGATGCGTCATCGACAGAAGGCGTGGACTGTTCCTCTTACGTTCCACGGTGCTGGGCCACCGATGGCCCAAGTGACAGCTATCTCGGCGAACATACCGCCGGTAGTCATCCATACAGCACCTACAACTATTACCCCGGCGAAGTTCCACACACTATTCAGGTGAGTCAGTCGAGTCTTCAACAGTGGGACTGCTTTGTTTACAGCCTGGATACAACTGGCTGTGGTCCAGGTAACCATATGGGGCTCGTCAAAGCAACGGATGCGAGCAATATCTATACTCGCGAAGCACGGGGCAGTTCCTACGGTGTAGTGGAAGTGACACGCAGCAAACAAAGCCTTACCGACGCCTGCTCGCGATATTTCCGCCGTGACGCCTGGGGTCCTGAAAGCACTACTGCGTACATTGTAGACAACACGAGTTCGGGCTTCAGCGTCACTGGAACCTGGGCAAGCGGCACTGGTTCCACCGACAAATACGGCACCGATTATCGCTATCACTCAACGGCCCCGGTCAGTGAACCCGCCGCGTGGACGGTCACCCTTCCATCCACCAAGACCTACAGTGTGTATGCATGGTGGCCGCAAGGTTCCAATCGTTCGACGACCGCCTCGTACATTATTTATCACGCCACCGGCTCAACGACCGTCCCGGTCAATCAACAGATTAACGGTGGAAAGTGGAACCTGCTGGGCAGCTTCAGCTGCAATTCAGGTGCGAACACGGTGAAACTCTCCTGCTGGACAACAACTGGTTATGTCGTTGTTGCTGACGCAGTGAAGTGGCAGTAATTGCGTTTCAAACTTATCCCCCCAACAACACCTCGTTTTTTCAGATATGTTCAAGAAGTCAGGGACGTCTGAAAGAGATTTGCCTTCCGCCTGCCGCATTCGGAAAAGAATCTTCCGCTGACGTCGCGACGCATTTTTTCATCCTGACAGACACCGCTCGACGCACGCTGCACCCAAAAACATCGTGACAATGGGATATCCGCGCCTCGCGGAGGAAATTTCACGTTGGAAAAACCGGCTCCACGCTCAAGTCATTCCAAAACATCGTTCCCGCGATCCGGCGACGAAAATCTCGGGTAAATCCACGCTGAAAATTCCCCCGCGACGAAAATTTCACCCAATTTCAGGCTGAAAATGACCCATCGACGCGCGGTTGTGGAATTTTCATTCTATAAACGACCCTTCGACGCGGTCGAAGCCCCACTTTCAGGCTGGAAACACCTCTTCGACGCCGTCGAAGCACCATTTTCAGGATGAAATCGGGTCATCGACGCCGTCGAAGGGATAATTTCAGCCTGAAAACACCTCATCGACACGGTCGAAGGGGCATTTTCACCCTGAAATTGGACCATCGCCCGCGTCGAAGCCTCATTTTCAGGCTGGAATCGAGTCATCGACGCGTCGAAGCACTTTTTACAAGGCTGTAAATGAGTGACTTAGGAGAATTTCCGTCAAAAACAGCTGATTTGAATCACCCCCCCCCGACAATTGTTGTCTCCAAGCGCATCAATGTTCCATCACTTTGGACAAGCCATTCTCATCTACGATTCGTTATTTGTCTGCGCCGGCCCGTCGTTGATTTCCACGATTTTTTGTCCGATTCCACCCGTTTGTGGACACTTATGGGTAGGTGTATGCCGAATCCATCGATATTCGTGCCGTCGTTGTCCGGCGAATGAAACGTGAACATTCCGCGTAACGTTTCGTCCGGAGCGGTGTCGGAATCAGGAATACGGAATGGATAGCACTTGACCTCAAGGGTTACGGGTTAATCCGGTGGGCAAAGGCATTCACCTGAAACGATTGCAAAAGATTCGTCAAAAGCTTGAAAGACTCCCGGTCAGATGGCGGCGGGCCGTGTTGTCTGCTTTGACAGCTATTCTGGTGTTGCTCGTGACGCCTATTTTCCAAGTCATCTATACAGGATGCGTCGATCCCTCGACTACCGGGCCGATCGTGCTGAACCAATTGAGAGCAAAAGCCTATGGTCTGAGCAAACCGCCAGTCAAACTTAGCTGGTGCAACTTGCGAGATGTATCACGCGCGTTTCTGACGACTGTTTGGGTCGGCGAAGACGGGAAATTTTTCCGGCACAGCGGCTTTGATTGGGAACAGATTCGCCTTTCACAAAAGGAAGCTATGCGCACCGGAAAGCCCGCGCGTGGTGCGTCAACAATAACACAGCAATGTGCGCGTTCACTTTTCCTATGGCAGGGCAGATCGTGGACCCGCAAAATTCTTGAAGCCTACTACACCATCTGGATGGAACTGCTTCTGCCGAAAAACCGCATATTTGAACTCTACGTCAATGTCATTGAATTGGGCGATGGTATCTACGGGATTGAAGCGGCCTCCCAAAACTATTTCCAAAAAACGGCTAAGCAATTGACACAGGAGGAATCAGCAGCGTTGGTGGCCATCATGCCGCGTCCACGGTCGTGGGATCCCTTGAAACCCGATGACGTGCGCCGCAGTCGACAGGCTATGCTGATCCAACGATCCGCGCGGGTTACCTTTCCCATTCGATAAACATTTTTACAGACCTAAACACAATGAAACTAAACCTATCCGGCAGATACATCGGCTTACTTAGCCTTCTCGTGTTATCGATGCTCACAGGCTGTTCGAAACATGGCGGCAAAGTCACGGATGCCGAAACGAAACAGCCCATCGCTAATGCGATCGTGATGCACAATGGCGTCACGACGCGCTCAGATGCGAACGGCAGATTCTCTTTGTCGAAGTTCGACGCAAAAGCACCTGTCGTTGTCAAAATGCCCGGATTCCGGCGCGCACAAGCTAAAGCGGAGAGGTTCAGCGATTGCAATATTCGCCTCGAACCGTTTCAGGTGAGGGCCCTCTATCTTTCATTCGGAGCGCTGAAAACGGAGGTTCGCGATCTCGTGATCTCGATGCTTAACAAAACAAACCTCAATACCCTGGTCGTCGATATTAAAAACGAGCGCGGTTACGTGAGCATCGATACGGATGCAGGCACGGAAATGAAAATAAAACGAGCCTCGCCGCCCTCAATCGAGGATGCCCGGGCATTCATCAAAGAGCTTCACGAAAAAGACATTTACGTGATCGGGCGCGTTATCACCTTTCGCGACGACGCTCTATGCCAATCGCGCCCTGAGTGGGGAATTGTCGATACGAAAACGGATCAGCCATGGCACGACGGAACCAAGATGAAATGGTCTGATCCGACGCGGAAAGAAGTGCGCGCCTATAATATCGCCGTTGCCAAAACCGCAGCTGAAGCCGGTTTCGATGAGATCTTATTTGCCACGGCTGACTTTCCAACCGGCGATTCCAAACGCTTGAAATTTTCTGAAGAAAATAGCGCCGCGCATCGAGCCGAAGTGAGGAAAGAATTCTGGACGGCGGCAACGCAGGAACTCGCGCCGTACAATGTTTTCGTTTCGGTCGAATTCTGGGGACCAAACCTGTTCTTTAAAAATGAAACCGAGAATGCCAAACAGATGTTGAAAACGATTCACGAATATGTGGACTACATCTGTCCCACGGCATATCCGGCAGATTTAACAGGTGTGCTTCCCCATCGCGGTAAATACATGGCCGATTTCACCTATCGTGCCGTTACGGAGATGATCAAGCGAGGTGAGTCCACGGTTGGATCGGCCAAAAAATTCCGTCCCTGGCTTCAGAATTATAAGAGCTCGTTGATGGCCACTATGCCGTGGAGCGAACGGGAAATTGCGTTACAGATGCAGGCGACGATCGATGCCGGCACCAGCGGCTTCATGTTATGGCACGGTGCGAGTCGCTATACGAATACGGTGGAAGCCCTCCAATTACTCGCGGCCGGCCCTGTCACTCCCGTCGAAACACCGGTCTTGAAAGACAAAGAACTCGTAACCGAAGTGGCCACGACGAACGAAGTTTCGAATCCCACACCATGAAGATGAAAAATGATATTCGCCGTAACGCTTTCACTTTGATTGAGCTGCTGGTTGTTATCGGCATCATCGCGATTCTCGCCGGCTTGTTACTGCCGGTTCTGAGCAAAGCAAAAGCAAAAGCGCAACAGGTCGCGTGCATGGGGAATTTGCGGCAGCTGAGTCTTGGCTGGCGCATGTACGCAGATGATAATGCCGGTCGATTGATTCCCGTTTTCTACTTCGCTTCCAAGGGCGTGATTAACTCCAATGCATGGGTTCGCGGTTCGATGGACGATGACACGTCGGTTTATCCGGCTGTCGAAGCCGGCAAGCTCGATTCAACGAATAAGCATGGTATTGAATGGGGCGGCATGTATCGCTATTGCCAATCGGCAGGGGTTTATCATTGCCCTGCCGACAAGAGCCAGGTGAACGGTGTGCCGCGTGTGCGCAGTTATTCAATCAATGGCTGGATGGGTGGCACCCACGTCTACGGCCAGAGCAATTACATGGTGTTTAAAAAGGAAAGCGACATCGTGCGTCCTTCTCCGGCTCAAGCATGGGTGTTTATCGATGAACACGAACGAAGCATCAACGACGGCTGGTTCGCCGTGGATATGAAGGGCAACCAAGGCCTGCTCGATGCGCCCGCTACCCGCCATAATAATGCTTATGGGATCACATTCGCCGATGCCCACTCTGAAACATGGACGCTCTCGCCGCGCAGCCGCAATTGGAAAGCTTTGCCAATCCGCAATAAGCCGACAGTGAATCCCGATTGGGAAAAGCTAAGTGCGGCAACGACGAGTCTCATTCAATGATGGACTCGCCTCGCGCGAACGCGGGAAGTTTCCTTATCACGGCAGAATCGTAAAACTATTCGTCAGCGTATAAACCGGGTTGGGATTAAACGTGACAACAATGTTTTGCGCACCGGTCGTGGCATTGGCGGGAATCGCAAAAGTCGCCAGGACTGTATTCCCCGTGGGATGTGACAGCGACGTACCGGAAATTGAACCAGCGAGGGTTACGCTCGTCGGTATTGCCGTGGTTGGCGGATTGGGAGGCGTGCTCGGCAATGTAATTGTAACGGTCACCGTCGAACCGCGCGACGCACTGCCCCCAGGGGCAACTGAAGAGGTAGTGAAAACGGTTGTGCCGGTGTTATCAAAAGCTGCGACCGCCGTGCGTGAAACGCGATAAAACTTGCTCATATCGGTGGTCACATTCGTGTAAGCGCCAAGGGCTCGCGGCGCCGAGGCATTCGTCGACAATATTGTCCACGCCGGAAGATTCGTACTCGATTCTACTTTATAAGTTCCACCGTCAACACCACTCCACGTCAGGGTTACAAGGTTGCCGTTTTTTGCGGGTGTAGCGATTTGCAAAGGCATGTTCGTTCCGCCCAGAAAATTCGTCACAACGGTTTCACTGATATTCGAAACCGATCCGCCGGTTGGAATCCCAAATAATGCGCGCCCCACATAGTATGGATATTTCGGGGCGCCATTCGTTTCGATCGTCACAAAATAAGCGTAAGTGCCATTTGGAAATTCCGGGGTCACACACCAACGACCATTATATTCATCGAGATCATAGTCCACGCCTTTGACGAAAGGCGAACCGGTGCTCGGATTAATAAGGTCACCCATGAAATCGCTGTCCTCGAGATAACGGCCGAGGGGGCCGTAAGAAGCTACGGACGGACCGCTGACGTTGTTTGTTCCGTACATCCGTTGTGCCCACGGGGGAATATTCGTACGACCAACAGTGGAGAGATTGACCGTACCGTTCTGGCCATTACGCAGGACGAATCCGGAAAGCATCCGGCGAATACCGCTGGCCGAGTTGCTTGCACTGGAATAGCCATACGGGCCGTACAGCGGGTAACCATCGCGCATCCAGCCAATAATCGGCGAATGTTTCGTCACAACGTTTGTGGATTCAGAATAGGTTTTAGTTGCCGGCTTATAGTCAACATGATCATTGAGGAGATAACGCAATCCCTGTGGGTTCGCGTGATAATGATAAGCCCCGGCAGGTGACGAGTGCCCCTGGTATGGATCGAAGCCATAACCTTCATTGATGTAAGCGTCGCGTGTCCAATAACCAGTGCCTTGCGATTCGTTGCTCCCGGTCCATGACAAAGCATCGCGGGTATCGTACATCTGCACGCCGTCGACGAGATAGCCAATCGCTCCACCAGTCGTCAGTGATTTGATGTTTGTGTAACCTGGATTTATGGGAATGCGATACAGCGATTTCTGATTGTAAGGAAGAAACAATGCCGCATTTCCGTAGGCGATAAGTGGGCCAATCGGTCCGACAGGCATCGCCGACGAACGGATATAGACCCAGTTGGAGGAGGAGTAAACTTCCTGAATCCCAGAGTACACCGGCAGCGATTGCGATCCAGTCACGTTGGTTGAACCAATCGTGGTGAACGTCCACGTCGTGACCGTAACACCCGCGTTCATCGCAGCGCTGTTCGTGTAAAGGCGAACGTATTGACCCGCGTAATTCGTCATCCATGAAATCGTCCGCGGATTTGCAAGCGGTGGTGGAACGGTGATCGGCACATTGATACTGGTGTTTGCCACGCAACCCGAGTTGTTGCTGACATAGACAACTAAGCCAACATTTCCGTTCGTGCCCGCGGTGTAAGTGATCGTCTGGAGGTTTGAATCACTGGTGATCGTGCCATTGGTTATCTGCCATGAATAGCTACTCATACCCGAAGGCGCGCTGGCAGAGTTGCCAGACGAATTGGCGAGAACATTCGAACTCGTGGTAATGGTCGCAGTCGGATACGGCGAAATGGTCGTCTCCGTATAATCACCTGAACTGCAACCTTCGGCCGAAGTGATGAGAAGCGTCAGGCCGACGACACCGCTTGCACCTGCAGTGTAGGTAATCGTTTGAATGTTGGTCGCACTCGTGATCGTGCCGTTGGAAATACTCCATGCATAAGCGGCCATTCCAGCAGGTCCGGAAGCCTGGTTGCCGGTGGAATTCGCACACGGCGAAGAAGCGGCTATGGCGATGCCCGGAGGATTATTAATCGCGACATTGGTGGTCATCGTCAACGAACTGCAACTGCCACTGTCTCTCACGCTGACCGAAAGGCCAACATTTCCGCTCGATCCGGGAGTGTAGATCACGCTTTGGGCATTCGTCCCGCCAATGAAGGAACCGTTCGTGATGCTCCATCCATAGCTCAATGCGGGCGTTTCAATGAACTCCAATTCTGCCAGTTGAACGCAAGTAGCGTTGGCGGGATCACGCACACTATCTATCTGAAGGCGATAGATGTTGTACGCAGCGTCATTCGCAAACGTGAAGGTCTGCTTTTCAAAACGATTGCTGAACAACTGGCCAACGCGAGTATCAAGCGTCACCCAGTTTGTTCCTCCGTCGTTCGAACCGAGGATTTTCCAATCTCGCGGATCGCGAACGGGGCCGTCATTGGCAGAAGTGAGATTGTATTTCGTAACGATGTGTTGTCCATTGTGAGCGTATTGATATTGGATCCAACTGGAGCGGTTGGTTGGATCGCCTGTGAAATCAAGCCACTTCGTGTCGGTATTATTATCGAATGCTTTGGCTGCACCCTCTCCCGTTTCATTTTCGCCCCGGGCAGTTATGATCCCTAATTGGTCATCCGTCGTATCGAACGCCGCAGTCGCGTTCACCGTGGCACTTCCGGAAGTGCCGGAACAAATACCCGATGGCGTATTAACGGATACCGCGGTGATGCCCGACTGAATGGGAACATAAACAACATTCGAAGCGCTGGAACCGTTTCTACTCACGGTCAAATCAAGGCGTACTTCGCCAGACGTCCCGGCCGTGTAAGTAACCGTTTGAGAATTGGCAGCGCTCGTGATCTGCCCGTTGTGAATTGTCCAGGCATAATAATCCATGCCGCCAGGACCGGACGCTGTATGTCCGGCCGAGCCCGAACAAAGCTTGCTGTCAGCAACGGTGATCGTTGGCGCGGACAACTTCGTTTCCGTCAGGACCACGCCTGAAAACGCAACGCCTGATGAACTGCCATTCTTCATCATTGTCGCAGTAATCGAGGTCGCGTTCGAAACAGTCGCTGGCAAATACGCATAGTAAATATTATTGGCCGAGCTTCCGCCCCAGGACATCGCGCTTGCCACCGAGTTAGTATCGGTTGTGGTGGAAGCCTCGACTGTTACGAACATATTAAAAGCGAGGGAGCGATTGTCGCCCGCGAGGTAGTAGAGTTGATAGCTCGTATCGGTATTGAGACCGTCAATTTTCACGCTCATTTCCTCCTGGTTATCCGCCCAGATAAATGTGCCGAACAATTCGTCGCCGAAGTTCGCCGTGGAGAGATTTCCGCTCGGCGCCAAGATGGTCAAAGTGTACGGCCCAAATGTGTTGGTGATTGGATTCGAGGATGCCGCAATGCCAGTAAACGTAATGCCGTCGCGCACCAGAGTAGATCCGCCGAAATTCGCGGCGATCAGCACCTCGTTGCTGCTGAGTGATAAGAGCGAAGGAGCGCTCGAAGTGGTTACGCCGTTTACCTGCGCACCGACAGCAACATTCACCAGGGAAAACGTTGCATTGAAGACGATGCTGTTGCTGGCCAGTGCATAGGCGTCACTTAATTGCAAAATGCCGGTCGGAGTCAATTGACCCGTATAATTGGTGGCCGCCAATGATGCTGTCGTCGCATCGAGTGCGTACGACATTTCCCCCGGAAGGCTCATCGATTTTGAGTCCGCTGAAGAGTTCCAGTTTGCTGCTCCGCTGTTGGGTCGCAGACCAATACTCGCAATGCCAAACCGCACCGAGTTTGTGGCCACGCCAGTCGAGGCTGAAACAAGCGAGGCGGTAAAGTTCACGCTTTCGCTCGGATCAACCCAGTTGCCGGTCCCGTCGCCGCCACTGATCGCCACACGTGTTGGATACCCATTCTGAAAATCCAATTGTGTAAAAACGGCTGGGCCATTTGTTGAATAAGGTGAAATCGTCACAGCCACAGTAACACTTTCACCCGAAGTTGCGTCAGTGAACGTGTAGTTTTTCGTCAGATTGGTCGCGAGCACGACGATTGAATCGGGAATCGTCACATTGGCAGCCGGCACCGTGGTCGCGAGCGCCAGAAGCACAATGGTAAAGATAAACGAAAGAAGCGCGCGTTCCCGGAAAGGAATTCGAGGGATTCTCATAATAACGTCTTGGCTGCAACAACGAAACTCCGTAGCGACATACGCAGAAAACTATGCGAACGCACCTTAATCAAACATTAAGGACCAAAGCGACGAAGGCAGTTGTGGCGGATGTTGTAACGCAATTGTCACCAGGAAACCAAGGGTTTTCCAGTAGAAGAGCGGTTCAAATTATCGCCGTACGGCATCCAGAAAAAATTTTAAGATTTTTTGTCCGTTTTGCCGTTCAGCGGACATTTACATGTTGGATAGGTGACCGGTTAGACGCGGCGGGGGGTGAAATGGACGAACGGATGGACAACTAAATCGATGGACGACGGAGTTGTTACTCAGGGTATTCGACCGCGCGTCTGCCGGTCACCTCGGTTTTTCTAAAATCGGCATTGATGTGTCACCGCAAGCAACCTGCGGTGGCCTGCCAAGCCGCACCTCTGATCTGGAAATTCCGACCCAAATCGCCGATGGTCGGTCGATTTCGCATCACCAAACAGGCGGAATTCAGATCACGACCCATTATGAAGCATGCACGCGCGGCATTGGCGCTAACGTTTGTATCCGCCATTTACCTGCACGCCATCGAACTCTCCAACGAACAGTTGGAGCTGTCATTCGATTCGCAAACCGGGGCATTGGTCGATATGTCGTCGCCAGCGATAAAACACCAATTCATTGGCACAGCAGACAATGGGTATCTTTGGAAGGCTAGCTATAAGGACACTAACGGCGGAACCGGTTCGATCACGTCAATTGCCGCACGATCTTTCCACGCAGAGAAACAAAGCGCGACCACACAAAAGCTGATTTGGGAAGACATCAAAGTGCCTGGTGCGCCGGATTTGCGGGTCGAGGCTTTGGTAGAGCTCGATCCCAAAGTACCGTTGAGTTATTGGAAGCTTAGGATTCGCAATGCCGGCTCGATTCGCTTCGATGAAGTTCGATTCCCGTGCGTGCAGAACATTGCAGCGCAAACGAATGAAATGCTGGCGGTTCCCGATTGGATTGGGCAAGTCGCGACGAATCCACGCAAGCTGCTAAACAAGAACGGCGCTGCGCGCGAGCTCCAGTATTCCTATCCAGGACACACCTCCATGCAATGTTTCGCCTTTTACCAACATGGTGGTCCCGGCCTTTACTTCGCGTGTGATGATATCTACGCCTTTCGAAAAGCCTTTTCATTTTCCGGAGATGGCAAAGAAGGAGCAAACTTTTCACTGATTCAATTGCCCGAAAACACCGGAACAAATTCGGGCGACTATTTTCAAAACTATCATGCCGTCCTGGGCACGTTTACTGGTGATTGGTTCACTGCGGCCGAGATTTATCGCCCGTGGGCAACAAACCAATGGTGGGCGAAAGAAAGCAGACTGAAAAAGACTCACACCAACAGCTGGGCGGCTGCAACGGCACTGTGGGTATGGAACCGAGGCCGTTCAAAGCAAGTGCTCGAACCGGCGACTGCTCTCCAGAAGAAACTGCAATTACCCGTTTCCGCCATGTGGCATTGGTGGCACGGCTGCGCTTACGACGCCGGATTTCCTGAATATCTCCCGCCACGAGAAGGAGAAGATTCATTCCGGGCGGCGTTGAGCAAAGCGCATCGGGAGGATGTTCACGCGATCGTTTACATGAACCAACGGCTCTGGGGAATGGAGACGACGAGCTGGCAAACCACGCCAGCGAGAGAGTTTGCCGTGCTCGATCGAACGGGAACGATTCATCCCGAGGTTTATAATACATTCACCAAATCGCCGATGGCATCGATGTGCATGGGCACAGAATTCTGGCGCAATCATTATGCGGGCCTGACAGAACAGGCATTCAAGCTGGGGGTAGACGGCATATATATGGACCAGGCCTGCAGCAGTCTCGCTTGTTATAACCCGGCACACGGTCATGCCGTCGGCGGCGGAACGTATTGGATGAAAGGTTTTCAGACCATGGCGAACGACATCCGCAAACGTTCCTGGAATATCACTCTCGCCGGCGAAGGCGTCGGAGAATCCTGGCTGCCGTATCTCGACCTGATGTTGAGCCTTCAGGTCAGCAAAGATCGATACGGGGGTGTCGATGGCTGGGAGGCGATTCCATTCTTTCAGGCGGTTTACCATCCATACGTCATTCAGTATGGCAACTATTCTTCCCTTACGATGCCGCCGTATGACGAATTGTGGCCCAAAGAGTTTGCTCCGAAAGAACCGCTAAAATTATTGGATCGAAAATTTTCGCAACAATTTCACCTCGAACAGGCGCGGGCATTCGTTTGGGGCCAGCAACCGACGATTGCGAACTTCAGAACGTCTCAACTGCAAGAGAGACCGGAGGAAATTAACTACGCACTACAATTGGCAAAACTACGCAGCCGAAGTTTGAAGTGGCTCTTACACGGCACGTTTCTCCGCCCGCCTCCAGTGAACGCTCCTGAACAGACGATCGATATCTCACGCCTATCGATCTACGCTGGACAACAAGGCGGGCTGACCACCTATCAAAAGAGTGTGCCGCAAGTTCTGGCAAGTGCGTGGAGTGCTGAGGATAAAACTGTAGGCATCGTCCTCGCCAGCATCAGCAACACATCATTGGCGTTGAACGTGAATGTGTCGGGCTTGGAAGATAAACTGCCGAAGCGATTCACGATCTACCGCATAACTTCGAACGGGCGGTCAAAAATCGGCAATGGCACCCAGCAACAGAAATTCATTAACGTGAAGCTATCTCCACGTGAAGCCTGTGTGCTTGAAATCGTCCCGCGGTAAACCGCCTCTCAATACTGCGGTTTGCCGGCCGTAACAGAGGATCGATGTTTTTGGAATTCCTTCGTCAGGTCGGCGACAATGTCCGCGTGTTGCGCTGCGATGTCGAAGCGTTCGGAAGGATCCTCGTTGATATTATACAATGCAGGCGGCGAATGCTTTTGAGGCTCTTCCTTCGCGTATCCGTCGTGAGTCGTGAAATGCGCTTTGTAATTCCCCTTGCGAACCGCATACAGCTGGTCGCCGTAATAATAGAAATGCAGCTCACGCTTGGATGTGCTGTGATTGAAGAGAATCGGCGACATATCGACACCGTCTTGCGGCCGGTCGGTTGGCACACTCGCGCCGCCGAGTTTCAGGCACGTGTTGAACAAATCCATTCCGCTCGCCATCTCTCGTGTGACGCCAATATCAATTTTACCCGGCCATCGGGCAATCGCGGGGACGCGGTAACCGCCTTCCCAGGTTCCACCTTTTCCATCGCGCAGCAATCCAGCAGAACCGCCGTTCAACCTACGAATGAGCCACGGTCCATTGTCGCTCGTAAAGAAAACGAACGTATCCTTTTCGATTTTCTCGTCGCGTAAAGCTTTGAGCACTTCGCCGACGCTCCAATCAACTTCTTCCACGGTATCTCCATACAAGCCGCGTTTGCTTTTGCCCTTGAACTTATCGGAAGCGAACAGCGGCACGTGCGGAAACGTGTGCGCAAAATAAAGGAAGAATGGTTTCTTCTTATTTTCTTTGATGAATTTAATCGCCTCAGCGGTGTAACGCTGCGTCAGTGTTTCCTGATTTGCCGGACGTTCGAGGATGTTCGTGTTGCGCATCAACGGAACATTGAAGTTATGCCAATTGGGATGAGGGCCGTCGCTGTCTTCGTTACGCGCCTTCTTCGTCACGGCATCCATGTCATTGGAATATGGAAGGCCATAGAAGTAATCGAATCCCATGCTCGTCGGCAGATGCGTTGGCGTGTGGCCAAGATGCCACTTTCCAATGCAAGCGGTCGAATACCCCTGCTGCTTCAGCGCGCGCGGGATCGTCACTTCACTTTCCGGCAAACCTCCGTCGTTATTCGGATACAACACATGCCGTCCAGGTCCACCCGCCATTCCCGTTCGGATTGCGAGCCGTCCAGTCAGCAAGGCAGCACGACTCGGCGTGCAAAGACAGGCACCGGCATAAAACTCCGTAAATCGCAGGCCTGTCGCCGCCATCTGATCAAGGTTCGGTGTCTTGATACTCGGATGACCGTAGGAACCGAGATCTCCGTAGCCCAGATCGTCCGCGAGAATGATGATGATATTTGGCTGTTTGCTGTCAGCTCGCAGCGTGACGGACATCGCAATCAACAGCGCGGAAAGCAAACCGAAGGTTCGTTTAATCATATCGATGGGCTCAGACGAGGCGTTACCGATTGTCGGTTACACTTACGCGACTTTGACTTTTACTTTGTGACCTTTGATCTGGGAGCGATTCAGTTTCGCAACGATGCTGTTGGCGTGTTCGGAGGCGACGTCCATAAATAGATGGCGCTCGCGAACGTCGATCGTGCCGACAACTTTACCCGGCAATCCAGTCTCCCCTGCAACCGCGTTGACGACGTCAATCGGAACAACGCCCATCTCTTCACCAAGATTCATCCACAAGCGCGTTTGATTGTCCGGCGTCCGACGGCTCTTCTTTTCTTTCCCGACGGGCTTTGCTGCTGCCTTAGGTTCGGGCTTCTGTCCCGGCTCGCGGCGTTCGGGAGCAACGGACGCAAGAATCTCTTCGTCAGAGTACGTCTTAGTTGGCGTTGCAGGAACAGCGCGCGGCGCAATTTCGACGGCTGGAGTGCTTGCAGGACGCGGTTCTTTCGCCGGCGTTGGCGCGGGTGGAGCGGCAACAACTGGCGGAGTTGGACGAGGTTTGATCGGTTCAGCAGCGCGCGGCATTGGCGTGCGAGCCGGACGTTCGGGCCGAGCCCGGTCTTCATAACGCGGTGCTCGTTCGTCCCTGCCCCGGTCTTCATAACGAGGCGCACGCTCGTCGCGACGATTATCAAAACGATTTGAGCGACTATCGCGACCACGATCACCGTAACCACGATCTCCATATCCCTCCGAACGGTCATCGCGATAGGAAGGACGTTCCTGCCGTTGTGGACGATCTTCGACTGGCGCCGGTTTGGCAGCGGCAGCACCGTCTACCTGCAACTGGTGCAATAACGCCGCAGCAATGTCGGTAGAACTGAATCCTTCTTCCAACAGGCGTTCGATAATGTGGTCATTCCGCTTGAATTCCGTGCCGCGCAACGTCGCGCGAATCTTATCCAGGAACACATTGGCTCGCGCTTCCTCAACTTCGGCAGGAGTTGGGATCTTGCCACGCTGCACACGCATGTTCGTGAAACGTTCAATGTTGCGGATTTGAAAAACTTCGCGTCCCGATGCAAATGAAATCGCACGACCACTGCGCCCTGCGCGTCCGGTTCGGCCAATTCGGTGGACATAATCCTCAACGTCGTAAGGCAGGTCGTAGTTGAACACGACCTCAACATCGTCGACGTCAATACCGCGCGCAGCAACGTCGGTCGCAACAAGAAATTCCAAACCCGACTTGCGAAATTTATTCATCACCCGGTCACGCATCGCTTGCGTCATGTCGCCGTGCAGGCGATCGGCCGAGTATCCCTGTGCGTTCAACGCATCCACCAAATCGTCGACCATTCGTTTCGTGTTACAAAAAATAATCCCGAGCTTCAGATCGTGAATGTCGATCAGGCGTGTCAACAGTTCGATTTTGTAGCGACGATCGACTTCATAATAAACCTGCTCAACCGTCGGGACTGTCATCGCTTTTTGTTCGATGCGAACCTGTTGCGGATCGCGGGCGTACTTTTCAATCAACTGTTGAATCGGCCGTGGAATCGTTGCAGAGAAAAATACTGTCTGCCGCTGAGTAGGCGTCGCTTGCAGGATCGTTTCGATATCGTCGCGGAAACCCATGTTCAGCATGACATCGACCTCATCAAGAATGACCATCTTGAGAGCGTCCAGCCGGAGCGTCCCACGCCGCATATGATCCATCACGCGTCCCGGAGTGCCGATGACAATCTGCGCGCCTTGTCGAAGTCCATAAAGCTGGCGGTCGTAAGATTGTCCGCCGTAGATGGGTAGCGCATGCAGGCCACGTTTGAAAAATCCGAGCTTGTGAATCTCCTCCGAAACCTGCACCGCGAGCTCGCGCGTCGGGCAAAGAATCAGGATCTGCACCGCGCGCTGGGTTGTATCGACTTTCTCAACGGCAGGAATACCGAACGCGGCAGTCTTGCCAGACCCAGTCTGCGATTGACCGACGACATCTTTGCCCTGCATCAGGACAGGAATCGCTTCCGCTTGAATGGGTGATGCTTGTTCGAAGCCGAGTTTATCGATGGCTTTGAGCAGTTCAGGAGAAAGGCTCAGTTCAGAAAATAGTTTTGGTGTCATGTAACTCCTCCCAAGCCTTAACATAGTCCCCGCTGCTCGGATACAAGAGTTATTTTGATTTTACGGCTGGCGCTTTGCCGGAGGCATAAAACCAAACATCACGAATCACTCTTTCTTGCTCAAAAATTCGTGCTCAAACGAGAAGTACATAAACACCCCGAAATCCGCTGCACTTCCCGTCACACCCATAGGCGTCGCCAACCCGAGAACCATTTGCGGACCGCTTTCGAGATTGATTGCGTAACGCGCGCCGGGAGAAACGACCGCCGAGAATTCGCGATCCCAACCCGTTCCAGTGTCTGATTCGTTCCATGTGCCAATCGTTTCGAGCATGAGATGAAATCGTTCGTTGAGGCAGTAAATGACGCTGGCACCAACGTTGTAGTCGATCACATTGTGAGATGGTCGTGGGCCAACGTCGGGTAAAAAGGTCAGCCCTGCGTTCGCATGAACAAACCACCGGTCATAAAATGTGGTGCTGAACGGCAAATTCCATTGATAACCGAGAGTGTCGTCACTAAATCCGCGGCTCGCATCGCCGGTCGGCAGCACGAGACTGAAGCGTGGAGAAAATGCGGTGAGCGTATCTTCATTTAAATACGCCTGATACCGGTAGTTCAGCAAAATATCTCCTAGTCCATCGGACGAGGAACCGCTGCTCCATGCGAAACCGTACGGTACAGTATAACTAAACTGGTGGTCCTGGCTGAACACCGGCCATTCCTGCGTAAAAGAAAAGTCCAGGGTCCGATCTTCGGGACCAAAAACTTTGTCTGCGCCATAAACGCCATTGAAGATATGCTGAACGACTCCCGGCTCCTGGTTATACGCTTCTTCAACGAGAAACGAATTATCCATGATCCCATCGATTGGGCGTTTGGATTTTTCATCCGCCAGTGCCGTATAGGAAAAAGAAAAAATTGCCGCGACAGATAGAAAAAGACGATAGCCGGTTTGCATAATATGAGAATCAATCTCAACGACGCCTCGTGACTGCCACCCAATTGAAATTTTTGCAACATAAATTGGTCGGCGAGGGTCTCGGGAAATGTCTCCGCTTGATGTTTCGCCCGTTCACTTCTTGGCGCCTCCGCTAAACTCGGACTTCCACGTTCCACTCCGGGTTGGTTTAGCTTTGAACCTTGAACTGCTCGAACTTTGAACCGGCGAAACCACGGTGACCCCGAACAGAATATCCGATTTCGATTCCGCGTCCGCACGCTGTCCCTTCTCCTGGGAAGGAGAAGGTCAGGATGAGGTCGTTCCCGTGTCGCGTTGTTGGAGTTCAACCTTCAGGTTGTCTGTGGCTCTGAACTTCAAACTTCAAACGGGCAACTTGCCGCAAGTTGCTGACAATCAGGGCCGAAGAAAAGCCTTGTACCGGCACAACACCAATTTTTTGTCGTAAAAAAGTGCCTTGTACGCCTAAGGACCAATTTTGCGGAGCGAAAAGTTAACATTGTACCCTACAGCACCTCTTTTTCGTTCCAAAAAATGACCTTGTACCCGGAAATGGGTGCTCGACTCGTCAAAAAACTACCTAGTACCGGTACAACACCATGTTTTGGTTCCAGAAAACCGCCTTGTACGCGTAAGCACCAACTTTGCGGAGGAAAAAGTTAACGATTACGGAGAAAACCCAGTTCCGTGGAACGAAAATTTACGGTTCAAGGCGATAATCCCAATTTTTTGCCGCAAAAAATCAGCGTTGTACCCGTACAATGCTGTTTTACGGAACAAAAAGTTACCACTCACGCCGCAAATCCCGATTTCGCGGAACGAAAAATTGGCGTTGTACCCTGTTTCCCGAATTTCCCGTCGCCCGAACTTACGCCTTAAGAATATTCCGGAACATCGAGGCAGCAGAAATTGACGTTCAGCGGGAATACCCAATTTTCAGCCAGCCGAATTTAGTGACTTTTTTTGTCGCGCCGTTACTGACGTGTCCCAAACCAGTCCAGAGTCCTCTTCGCCTACTTCTGCGCTTCTTTCGCCCAGGTATCTTTTAGAGTGATCGTCCGATTGAAGATCGGCTTTCCAGGGTGAGCCTCTTTGTCCAGGCAGAAATACCCGAGGCGCTCGAACTGATACCGGTCTTCTTTTTTCGCACCCTTCAAACTCGGCTCGAGTTTGGCGGTGATCACTTCCAAGGAGTGAGGATTGATGAACTGTTTGAAATCTTTTGTTTGGCTCGTCCCGTCCGAGCTCTGCACAGCAGCATCAGGTTCGGGAACCGTAAACAACCGGTCATAGAGACGCACCTCAGCGTCGACGGCTTGCGTAGCACTTACCCAATGAATCGTGCCTTTGACTTTTCGACCTGCTGTTGCTCCCCCGCTCTTGCTTTCCAGATCAGCGGTGCAACGAAGTTCGCTCACCTTGCCTGAAGCGTCTTTGACGACTTCATCACACTTGATGATGAATGCGTATTTCAATCGCACCTCACCGCCGGGCCGCAAACGGAAATATTTCGGCGGCGGCGTTTCCATGAAATCATCGGAATCGATGTACAGCTCGCGCGTGAATGGAACCTTGCGTGTGCCGGTCGTTGGATCTTCGGGATTATTTGTCGCATCCAGTTCCTCAACTTTGTCCGCAGGGAAATTTGTGATCACAACTTTGATCGGACGCAAAACGGCCAGTCGACGCAAAGCACGTTTGTTCAAGTCTTCACGTATCGCGTGCTCTAGCACGGCGACATCAGTCAGACCGTTGTACTTTGTCACTCCGATGTGATAGGCGAAATTGCGCAGGCCCTGCGGAGTCACACCGCGACGACGCATGCCGGAAATGGTTGGCATGCGCGGATCGTCCCAGCCGGTGACAATCTTTTCGGTCACCAACTGCAACAGCTTCCGTTTGCTCATCACCGTGTATCCGAGGCTCAGACGAGCAAACTCATATTGATGCGGCAACGGTCGCGGCAGATTTAACTGCTCAAGAATCCAATCATACAGCGGACGGTGCACTTCGAATTCGAGCGTGCAGATCGAATGCGTGATGCCCTCGATGTAATCGCTCAGGCAATGCGCGAAATCGTACATCGGATAAATGCACCACTTCCCACCGGTGTGATGATGTTCGGCATGGCGAATACGATAAAGGATCGGATCACGAAGCCACACGTTCGGCGACGCCATGTCAATTTTCGCGCGCAACGTCCGTTTCCCATCCGGGAACTCGCCGTTCTTCATCCGCGTAAACAGATCGAGACTCTCTTCAATGGAACGATTGCGAAACGGGCTCTCCGTCCCCGGCCGATCCGGCGCACCGCGATACTTATCGGTATCTTCGGGAGTGAGATCGCAAACATACGCCTTCCCCTTTTTGATCAGAGCGACGGCGTATTCATAAATCTGATCGAAGTAATCGGAAGCGTAAAAAGGTTCAACCGATGCTTCTGTTTTGCCGACAACCGGCGGCTGGTAAAAATCTGATTTGCCGTTAACGGGCTTCGCTTCCGGCGTTTTGCCCTTGGGTTTGAATCCAATCTTGTCATCAGCCCAGTCGCTGATGAGCCACTTCACGTCTTCCGTGATGGACTCGACATATTCAACGTCTTCCTTCGTTGGGTTTGTATCGTCCATTCGCAAGTTGCAAACGCCGCCGAACTCACGCGCGATGCCGAAATTCAAGCAAATCGATTTTGCATGACCAATGTGGAGATAACCGTTCGGCTCTGGAGGAAAGCGAGTGTGCGCCTGCGGATATTTGTTATCGCGGAGATGCTGTTCCACGATATCGCGAATAAAATCTGAAGGGCGCGCGGCTTCAGGGGCCGCGTTTGTATTGTCCTTATTAGGCGCAGTCATAAGCGGCGTACGGTAAGACAATCGCAAACGGAGTCAACCATCGAAAGCCTGCGAAGCGCTTCGGGCAAGGACTGACATTCCACTCGTTCCGCATGACTGCCAGCAATATTCAACGTCCTCCGTCAATAGGAAGAAGGTAAGCAATTGCGAAACCTCAGCCGGCCCTCTCCGTCTGAAATCGGTCATGCCGGACATGCTTCTAAGGGCTGAAAGCCCGTCATGTGATAGCCCGGGCTAAAGCGAGTCCGACGAGCGGCGGCCCGGGTTAACGATCACACAAAACATCCAAGGCCTGTAAGGCCGGAACAAAATCAAAATCACTCCCATGCATACCGTTCGTCCAAGGTCTTCCGTTCTTTTCACAAAACCGCCGATACTCAGTCTGGAAATCTTCTTGTTGATGATGTTCGGGTTGGTTCCGAATGTATTCGCGGACGGCGTCCACATGCATTGGACTGACACTGAATTCTCCATAGCCAGTCTGCCACGCGAAGTCTTCGTAATAGATGCTTCGCGTCTTGAGCGAACAAGAAGACGAAGTTTTTACCTGTTCGATAATTTTCGCGGGAGCATGATTCTTGGACTGGACAAAAAGATATGTACATGGTCACGCACGGAATTAATTTCAATCAGCGGCGATTCGAGATTCTTCAGGACGCCAGTAACGTAAGCATGCAATTCGTCGCGTTCATCGTCCCGCAGAAGTTGCCGTCGTCCTTAGTGCTAAAAACAAGATGAAGTACGATGTTCGCCAGAGATTGTGCCATTGCGTTGGCGTAATGAAAGGAGCGACATGTTTCAAGCAGAATGGTGACGACCTTACAGGCCTTGAATAATGTTGTTTGATCTTCAACCCGGGCCGCCGCTCGTCGGACTCGCTTTAGCCCGGGCTATCACATGACGGGCTTTCAGCCCTTGGGAAAACGGCGATAATCGTAGGACAGTGAACGAAACGTTGAGAAAATAACCGCAAGGTGCGGTATCTTAGGAACGAGGGCCTTTCATATGACTCGCGATCAAAAACCAAAGACCGACAAGCAATCCAACCGCGCCGAGCCATGGGAAGTGGAATTTATCCACCACGAATTTCCGACACATCAGATCGATGATGTGGAACGCGCGGCCGACGAATGCAAAGAGGAAGTCAAACCTGCGACCGATCGCGAGAAAGTCTTGAAGTGCGTTCGGCGGAAGTTCAGCTGATCAATTCTCGCCGTTCCGGCACCGCAACGTCATTGACGGACACCGGGCCCTTTGGTGTAAGCATGGCGTTGCACAGTGAAACACACCCGCTCAATCGATGCAGT
>CBHWET010000004.1:0-51365 GCA_966112985.1 uncultured bacterium
CCGATGTCGTGCTGAAAGAGAAACGGAAACTGATCCTTGTGCCGCGTGAAATGCCGCTCAGTCTCGTGCACATCAAAAACTTTGAACTGCTGACGCTGGCTGGAGCCATAATTCTTCCGGCGAATCCAATTTTCTATACACATCCGAAGACGATCGAAGATGTGATCGATACGGTTGTCGCTCGCGTACTCGATCACATCGGAGTGCCACAGACGCTTGTGCCGCGCTGGCAGGCAGAACAGGAATAATTCTCCGCCACGATGTCTCAGATGTTGAAATCTTCGGGGGCCATGGGCGCGGCGACGATGACGAGTCGCATTCTTGGTCTGATTCGCGAACAGGTTTACGCCGGGTTCATGGGAACGACCCCAGTGGCGAGTGCTTTTCAACTGGCGTTCCAAATTCCCAACCTGTTCCGACGACTGCTCGGTGAGGGAGCGCTGACGGCTTCGTTTATTCCGCTGTTCAAAGCCAAAGAGAAAACGGAAGGCGAAGCAGAGATGTGGCGCGCCGCGAATGCGGTCACCTCCGGGCTGCTCGTCGTGGCGACGGCGATTGTTGCTCTCGTGATGCTGGGCGTAACGTTGGCGTTGTGGTTTGTGCCGATGAAGCCGTCCGTGCGGCTGATGCTCGAGCTGCTGCGGGTCATGTTCCCGTACATGATTCTCGTCTGCATGGGCGCGGTGTTCATGGGAATGTTGAATGCGCGCGGACATTTCTTTATCCCGGCGCTGAGCCCCACTCTGCTAAACGTCGTAATGATTGGATCGGTGCTGTTTGTGGTGAACACGCGTGTCTTTGGCGAAGGGCTGGACAAACAGATCTTCGGACTCGCTTACGGTGTGATTCTCGCCGGCGTGGCGCAGGCGTTGTTTCAATTGCCGAACCTGCAGCGTGAAGGATTTCGTTATCGCTGGGAGTCGCCGTGGAAAAACGAAACGGTTCGCGAGGTCGTGCGCAAGATGATCCCGGGGTCGATTGGTGTCGCGGCGTTTCAATTGAACATCGTGACGACGAACTGCCTCGGCTTTGGTCAGAACGAAACAATTGTTTCCACATTCAACTACGCGGTGCGGTTGATGGAGTTGCCGCAGGGCGTCTTTGGGATTTCGTTGGCCACTTACCTGTTGCCCACGTTGTCGGGACTCGCTGCGGAAAAAAAGTTTCCTGAGTTCAGGACAACACTACGGCAGGGACTGAGTTATTTGATCTTTATCAACCTCTTGGCGTCGGTGTTCCTGTTCGTGCTGGCGGAACCAATGATCCGTATGTTGTTCGAACGTGGGAAGTTCACGGCCTATTCCACCTACAACGTCAGTCTTGCGCTGCTGGCGCTGGCGCCTGGGCTCGTTGCATTTTCAATGGTGAACATTCTTGCGCGGGCGTTTTATGCATTGTCGGATATTAAGACGCCGATGCGCATCAGTTTGTTCTGTCTCGCAGTTAACTTCAGTTTCGCGCTGTTTTTCCTTTTTGTCCTGAATCTCGGAGCAGCGGGTCTGGGTCTCGCCAACACGATCAGTTCGGTCTGCAACATGACATTGTTGTTGTTCGCCTTGAAAAAGAAGCTGAAGCAACTGGAATTCAACGAACTGGTGCAGCAATTAATTCCCGTCATCTCGTGCGCTGCCGTCGCCGGCCTCGCCGCGTGGGGCATTTGTTATGTTTGGACGCAACATATCGGCCACGGGAATCTCGCGGCGAAGATCGGCGAAGTATTCGTGCCGATGACAGCGGCTACCCTTCTCTATTTCGCAATGGCGATCTGGCTGAAGATTCCGGCCGCGCAGGATGTGTTGAAGTTGTTTGGTCGGTTTCGTAAAACGCGTTGATCGCGGCGGAATGCAGGGGCTCGTCCCAATGGCTTGAATATTCGTTCTGAGTTGAAAAGATTACTAGTGTCGCCATGAAGCTGCTGTTACTTGCTGTATCGCTTTCCCTCGCCATGGCGATCGGAGCAGCACTCGTTGAAAAGACCTCCGCTCCCCCGGCTCCTGTGGTCTCGGGTATGACTTTCGAAGGTGATGAAGTCGTTCTTACCGTGCGCATTCCACCTGGATTCAGCCATGCGAAGCTGCAAACCAAAACGGATCTGGCGGGCGAATGGAAAAATGGGATGGATATCGCGACGTCCACGAACGGTGAGACCGCCAAATTTCATTTCCCCCGTCGTGAAGACATGCTGTTCATGAGGGTCGTTGCGTCTGCTGCCAACGCGAACTCCGAGTCCGGTGGCATCAGCTTCCTTCCTGTTTCGCACGCTCCGGCGACAAATGCGGCGAAACACGCCAAGGGGAAAAAGGGAGCAGTAGACCCCCATCTGATCGGCACGCTCCACTTCAAGGCAATTGTTGATGGACTCGAAACAATCCAAATCGGGCCCGAAGGAATTATCTGGAATCACTTGCGATATGAAGCTGTGGACGTGGTTTCGTTAAATGGTCGGACCTGGAAACCTTCGGAAGTAAACCTGGTCGATCTTAGAAGCGATTTTAACGGAAAACAAATCTCATGGCAGGACACGGAAATCGAGCGGATTTCCGGTCGCGATATCGTTGCGCTGGAGAAGCTGAACGGAAGTGCCGCTATCCATGTTTACGATACGCCTTGGGGTGCGGCGGAATATGAATTTGTCGTGCGTCTCTTCGGTTCTAAACGTGCGCGTCCGTCGAAAGCGCCTGCAACTCGATTGACCATCTCTGCGTTCATCGATGGGACGGATGAATTAACGATCAGCGCGACAGGAGCTCATTGGGTCCACAAGCAATGGGGGGAGCCGTCAAACGTGCGAATCGCGGGAGAACGTTGGGACACCGTCACGGTATCGAATTGGGAGAAAGCCCTCGTTCCTGCGGGAATTGATTTCTCTCGCGCGCGGTTGATTTCGAAATCCGGACGCGGGTTCATCAATCTGGAGGCCCGAGGAAACGATCTCGTGGTGAGTTTTGCCGACGATGGCGATGGCGGTGCGGATTACGAAGTGGAAATTGGCTTTGATAACTGAGAGGCGGTGGCGCTTCTCAACAATCAACTTGCCGCGATTGCCGATTCGGGCAAAGTAATTGGCTATCGAGTTTTGGGGTGTAACGTATTGCCCGGTTTGATGTCGGGATATGATTATAAAGTGGGCACGATCTCGGTTGCGCCTGTAGCTCAGTTGGATAGAGCATCTGCCTTCTAAGCAGAGGGTCGCGCGTTCGAATCGCGCCGGGCGCACCATTTTTCAAGGCTTTCGTGCAGATTAGAGAACCCGCCGAGGGTGCCGTAGTCCACTTTTAGTCCACCTGTCCCCTGCGGTGGACTCCATTTGCGCCAAGCGGGCTGCCCTTCTTTGGGAAGCCAATCGAGCTTTTCTCCTCCAATCCAGTTTTTTGGGCAATCACCGTACGTCCTTTGAATCAACTCCACGGTTTTATCGCCGATTTCGGCTGCGATTTGAGCATCGCTCGCCCCGTCACTCCGCCGTTTGGTAACATAGAAACTGCGCATGGCATGAGGTGTCCGGTGCGGCAATTGCAAGGCAGTGCACGCACGACGTAAAGCGTGCGCTAATGCCCGGTCATCACAGGACTGCAAAGCATCGGTACCGGAAGATTTGCCTCGCAGAATGTCACATACATGGCTTTGAGAAATGCAGAATTCTTTGGCAACCTGCCGCGTGGAAACGCCGCTATCACATAATTTTCGCACTGCGTCCGTCTGTTCGACGGTCAGCAATGTTCTTCCGGGAAAGAAATACGGATTATTTGGATAGCGCTGCAAGTGCCAGTGTAAGAAACAGGGCAGCAAATCAGCCAGTTCTGGCGTAACCAATGCGTAAGGATTTACGCCATTTTTGCTGCGGCGTCCGAGGAAGAGGTAATTACCCGAGACGAATCCCGGATCATTCTCATCTTTTGCATCAAACCGCAATCTGAGCAACTCGCTCGTTCTGCATCCAGTCATCGCGCTAAATAGCAACTGCCAGGCGAGAACCTCACTGCTCGGTTGTGCGAAAAGGTGATCAGCCAGTTTGTTTAGTTCTTCACCGTCCTTTGGCGCACACGTTCGGCAATGCCGGACATCGGCTTCTTTACGAAACTTAGGGCGTCCAGCGCGAATAAAATTGAATTCCAGAATGCCAATGCACACGGCGTAATTCAAAATGTTGCTCAACGTGTTCAGGTCTGTATCGACCGTTCTTTCACCAGTCCCTTTTTTAATTTTGCGAATACGCCAATCTTTGTAAGCCAGACAATGTTTTATCCGTATTTCTTCCGATGTGAATCTCCCAAAAAAGTCATTCAGAAAAACGATTCTCGATTTTTCCACCTGTATAAAATCTTTGCTTCTCGCTTCCAGCCTGCGGTTAGGACACCCGTGCTTAACGTAATCCTCAGATAGTGTACGGAAGTTACTATTGGCCTGAAATTCCTGTTGATTTGCTTCTTTGATGGCCTCTCGTTCCTTGGTGGCTTCGAGTTTTCTCCATGTACGTCTCTTATTTATCCAAGGTCGTACCCAATATCCGCCGTGTTCGTCAACGTACGCGCCGTTGCCTAGCGATTTGCGTTTCATCGGAATCTTATCTCCTTGTGTCATCGCATCTGCATCAGGGATGTCATTGCGCTGACAAGTTTTTTGTGCTGGCGACCCACAGAAAGAAAAACAGCTCTAGCACTCGCTAGAGCCGTGAATCGCCCCGAAAAAATTAAGACAGTGGAAGTTGTTAGGACTGATGCTTAGACGTGGATGTAACCTTCGGTCGTTTTGACAACTCGATGCCCAACCAAACTGGCGATGTGCGGCATCGGAACGCCTTTCTTGTAACATTCCGTGCAGTACGTGTGGCGCAGATCGTGGAAGGAATGTCCTTTCAATTCCAGCAGATGGCAAAGTTCACCGAAATAAACAGAAAACTTCGCCCGTTTTTTGCTCGTGATGATCTTTTGTTCTTCGGGAAAGCAGTATGTCTTGGTGTTGATAGGAATTCTCGCAACCGCATCGGCGAGTTCAGGAACCAGTGGAAGCGAGACGCGCATATCCCGTTTGTCGGTCCAAACGACCATCTTCCGTGGCTTGGCGAAACAATCCCATTCCAACTGACAAATATCGCCCAAGCGCAGGCCAGCATAGCGACTGATTGGACACGCCAGCGACCAGAAGCGGAGAAGTGATGCCCGCCGTTCCGCTCGCGGTGATTTCAATGCCCTTTTCTCCGCTGCCTCCAGTTCCGTAATGAGATAATGCATCAGTCGTTTGTACTCTGCGTCCGTAAAGATTTTCTTTTCCCGAGGCTCCTTTTGCTTGTGGGTTAAGCCTTTCATTGTTACGCGAACGAGTCGTGTCGGGTCGATCCGGGTGTATTCTTTGGCCACACAGAAATTGAAAAAGGATCGCAAGGCCGAGAGGTTTACCTTCCTCGTTCCAACTTTTGAATCGGAAGCGTCGTTGACCCAAGGATGAATCTGTTTTTCAGAGATCGAAGCGGGCCCAACATGGCCGAGTTTCATTTCTCGTGCCCACGCCCTGACAACGACGCCGTGGTTATCGACCGTTCGGAATGAACGGCCAATCGTATCCATCCATTCAGTCCATTCTTCGATGGCTGAATCAATCGTCACCTTCCTCCCCACGGCAATGTGCTGCACAACACTGCGTCCAGCCCGGCGAGGCGATTTGTTGGATCTCATGGTAACAACCTTCGCGTTCATAAATTTAAAGACTGATAAGTTTGCTGACCTTCTTGCGAGCGGCGGCGGTGGCGCGTTTCACTTCCTGAAATTTCAAATGACGTCTCCGCAGGTTGATACGGTTTTCAATACGCCGCATACCGATGGAACGAAAGCGGCAAGCCCCTTTGAACCGCTCAATCTCGCGATTCAAATGTCTGATTTCCTTCAGCAACAGTGCCTTTGCTTTTCTCTTTTCTTTGAGCACGGCCCGGCACGCAGTGATTTTGGCATTGTATTGCGTTTTCCTCTCCTCCTCTTCTTGGCGGAACTTGACCTTCTCCTGTTCCAGCGAAGCAAGAACGGAATCGTTCGCTAACCGAGCCTCTAACGCCGACAGATCAATTTCGATTTGGGGCATAGGTTTCCTTCCAGCGCTTCATCATTGGTTCATAAACCGTTTTCCAATCGGGAGAGGTTCGGAGGTATTTCCATGTCGGTTTCTTACGAACGTAGGTATCAATCCGTTTCATGTCAGAGCGGTTGCAAAAATCAACGCCGCATCCGACAAGGAACTTTCGAGCGGTTGGCACATCAACACCCTCCCATGTGACACACTGTGAAACTGCATGCACCTGAATCGGATTAAGGCCGCTGCGCTCGGAAATCTCCGCATCGCTGAACGGCCGACCATGAGGATAACGGGCGAGCAAACGAACTAAAATTGGCGGCATCTTCTCCGCCCTCTGCCAAAAACTGCGCATCAGATCTGAAAGGTGTGACAAGTCGTTTCGAAGTCAACCCATTTATTAGGGTTAGCACGTATATTAAAATGACCCGCACAATTTCGACCAGGTAATCTCGCAATCTCGCTCATCAACACCGATGTCTTTGTAGTTCGCCATCGAATGGGCGAGGACTTCACTGAAGTCCACCGGCTTGAATGCCCTTGGAATGCGGCGTCCGAGCAGGCAAATAGTCGCGGCATCCTGCTTGGTGGCAACCGTATCGAACATCGTCTCCTCAAAGGAATGTTTATGCAGGATGCAATAGATGGTGACTGGATACTTGCTGTTCACCCGATCAACCCGACCTTTGGCTTGTTCTAACGGGCCGGGCGAATATTCCAGACTGGCCACGATCTCGTACGGGCATTCACTGAACGAGTGTGATGCCGCGCATTTGATTCCCATCAGGTTGACCTGACGTTCCTTCCGCTTGAACAGGTTGCTCTGATAACTGTGTTCCTCAGCTGGAATTGTGGAATCAATCCGGGAAAGCGACACGCCGGCTTGTGTAAAGAGCCTCGCGAGTGTTTCCGTCTGGCCGATTCGAGCACAGATGATTGTCAGTTGATCCCCTTTCTGAACGATCTCTCGTGCCAACTCCATGATAGCCATCGTCTTGGGATTCATGTTGCTGCTGACTTTTGGGCCGCCGTGAATGAATCCCGCAGGGTCAGCGCAGATGTTGCGCAGATACGTCATCTGCTTCCGGGCACGAATCAAAGCGTGCCCACCTGCGATATTCCCTCGATTTAGGAAGTGGGCATACAAGGCAGACTGTTGTTTTCCCATGGGCACGCGGACATCGACGATCTTCGGCTCGCTATAGTTTGGGTTGCAGGCCCGTTTGGAAATATGTGCCAGAGTAGGTTTTATGAGTTTTAATAAACGAGCTGGGCTGGAAATGACTGGCGAATGCTTCTCGCACTTCCCCTTCCAGTCCTTGTTCGCGTCGCGATTCATTTTCTCCTGCGTCCAATCGCGCTCTTTGCTCAGGAAGGTGTCATTGAAACGGCCGATTTCCTCCCGTGCGTAAGGCCACGCGGCATTACGCCTATCTCCCTTATGCCACTCTGGGACGCACAACCAACCCATGATGCTGAAGAGGTTGCTGACAATGTTCGGAATCGGTGTCGCTGAAAACGCATAGCGGTATTTCGGCTGCATCCGAATCAACATCTGCGTGACGTTCGCATCGAGATTGCAACAGATGTGCGCTTCATCGAGGCACACCATGTCGAACTCATCGGCAATCAAAGTGGAGAGGCATGGTGCGACGATGCAGCGAACACCATCTTCTTCCTTGCCCACACTTTCTGCCCAATAATGTTCGTTCTCCTTTTTATCCTGAGGCCGTGGGGGAAGTTTCAGGCCCATCTCCTGTTCAAACCGTTTGTCATCCCATGTGTCGGGCAAACGTTCACGTGCCCCGTTGAGGAACATCGCTTGGAAATAGGAAATGTAGACACCACATGGCAGTTCACCGCCATTGAGCTGTTTGATTTTCAGGTAATCGTCATACGAGAACAGTTCAAAGACAGGAATGCTCGGCGTGAATCGACGCAACTCCTGCACCCACTGGCTGGCCTTTACCTCAACACTTTCGTCTTCATCTTCTTCCTCGCTGGAACGGAGCGTTCCTTGTGGTGCGACGATCAAGGCTCGCTTTGGAGCTTTTAATTGGATGAGAGACAGAGCCATCAGGCTCTTTCCTGTGCCTACATCTGCACCGATCAACCCGTAATCTTTAACGCCGACTGAAGCGATGTACGGAACCTGCCCAGGGTAGTATTGGTAATCGGCCAGCAACTCGCAGGTGCGGAGGATTTCGATGTTCTTCTGAACGATCTCGGGATACAGGTCGCCGATCGTTTTGACGACTGGTTGTTCAAATATCGTCCAGAGCAGCGATTCGTCATGGTCAAAGGCGTTCTTCGCATCTGGCCGCTCCATGAACCGATGCACCTTCCCGGCATTGTCTTTGATCTGAATGAATCGATCCTGCCCCGACAACTGACACTCATGTTTGGCCGTGTAGGTCTGCTTTTGCTTCTCATCGTAGTGGACCTTGTCCCGTGTGAATGTCTCCGTGAAACTGTAGGTGGCCGTACTCAGCTCGTACTTCTTCCCCGGCGTGAAATCAAATCCAGCGGCATTTTTGCAGACGAGATAGTCTTCCTCGTCCGCGTAGGCCACCCGTTCGAAATCGGAGATCGAAAGAATGGGTGAAGCCAAAGAGGAAACTTCCTTCAGAGCGGATTCAATGGCCGCCTTTGCCTCGGGCTGAATGTCATAGAATCCGCAACTGATCAGATTCTCCATCAGCTTGCGGGTTTCACGGTCAACGCCAAGAGCCAGTGGGTGGTAGTTGTCGAGCCGCGTGATGCGGAGGACTTCCTCCTTCTTGAGCTTCCGTTTGACCTGCGTCCGAGTGGACAGGTAGGTCTTCAGCTTCCCATTCTGCAACCAGATATTAAATGGCTGACGCTTTTGCTTTTCCTCGTCCAGCACCCGCTGGACTTTGTCTAACGCTTCGAGAACCTGTGCAGCATCAACCCTCCGGTCGGACGTGCGCCCTTCAAAGAATCGTTTTGCTTTGGCCAATGCTTCCGCGTGCTCCGAGAAATCGAGCGTTTTGTAAACAAGATGCTGTCGGTCCGGCAGGAGTTTGCTGTTCTGCCAATGCACGACTCCGATCTCCACTTCACAGTTGCTCCAAACGCCCGAAGGAAATTTCTGATAGAGATAAACCCACGGGTGCTCGTGGATCTTCAGGCGTTCAATCGTTTTGTGATTGGCGATGAAATATCCGAAACCATTGGGCGCCGCCCGTTTGATGATGTTGTTCCAAGTATGCTCCGTGGAATCGGCGTTGCCTGAATCAGTTTTCCAAAGAATGCCGAAGGGAGGATTCGAAACCTGGCAATCGAACTTGAGCGACGGATATAAATCATCCATGGCCTCCCAAGCCTTCACGCAATTGCCAATGACGCGCCGGATGGAATCGTTCGCGTTATAGAAACGGTTATCAATTTCGAAACCGCATTTGTGATTGGTGTAAGTGCCGGAGAACAAATTGCCCTTGGCACATTGCGGATCGAAAACAACCGTTGCAAATCGCGACGGCATAAGGCCCGCAAAGAATTCAGCGAACCGAACTGGGGTTTCATATTGCTGCTGGCCACCAAGCAACGCCTGTCTGGCGCTGACGCTAGCATCCATGATTTCTTGCAGGTTGTCGGGAAGGACACCGGACCGGGCTTGAATTGTTTGCATACTAAAAAGGAATCGGGGATTCCACGGATTGTTTGATGTCAATTGAAGCGATATAAAAACTGCCGTGAGCGCAGCGTATTTCCCCTGATGAGACAGCATTTCACGATCTTGGTAGCGGAGGACGACCCGAATGACGTGGTTTTATACCATCGGGCTTTCGAGCGAGGGCGAATTCTTGGGCCAACCCATTTTGTCCATCAAGGCAGGGAAGTCCTCGATTACTTAGAAGGGTTAAATCATTACGCAGATCGAATCCGTTTTCCACTGCCGGGACTAATTCTAATGGACATCAAGATGCCGCGGATGAACGGTCTCGACGTCTTGCAATGGATGCGGAATTGCAAACAATTTCAAGGCACTCCGGTGATCATGGTCACATCCTCGGCCATGTCGCCTGACGTGCAGCGCGCCAGAGAACTCGGCGCAAACGGTTACTACGTTAAGCGCAGCAATTTCGAGGGACTCACGGACGTGATGAAAAGCACAATGTTTCTTGCTCCAGAGAGTTAAGCGGCAAGGTACAACACCGTTCTCGTGAGCTTTTTTGACGAGCCGAGGACGACAATCCCATTGTTCAAATACTATCTGTTCGCTTGGCCGCACTCTGCATAAACACTTTTCCGAGCCACTCAAAATCGACGGAGGCCCGAGATACATCGCCATGTTTCTTCAAGTCAGAAATAATCCAAATCAAATCGTCGGCAGTGAGTTCAAACCATTCGCCTCGTGTTCGCTTATGGCTGAAACAAACATGCATTCGACGTTCCTGCTGTTCATCCGATGGGATCGCGAACCTGAGATTGATTTCCGGCTCTTCTGACTGAAGCGTCCTTTCGCGTTTGCCTGGAGTTCTACTACGTCCTATTTTGAACGCGCCATTCCGCAAGTCCTCCATCAGATATACGAACGAATCAAATTGGCTTTTTCGCAGCGTCTCAATGTCCTTTTGGGCCTGTTCATTTTCATCTTGCTGTCGTTGTTGCTCGATCTTCAGAAGCTCTTCTTGTCGAATTCCTTCTTCTTGTTCCGCGATTGCCGCGAGTCTCATTCGAACAAAATCTGTTTTCTTGAAGACCACTACTTCCGTGACATCGACTCTTAGCACCATGTGGTCTTCTGACTGTCGGTAGGAGTCGGTCAATGAACCAGACGTATCATACCAAGCCGCTTTCATCCACGCTCGCTGACATTCAGCAAAGGCCAAATCCTCTCCGAGCTGGAAATGAACGTGGAACGCACAATAAATAAACGACGGCATGCCGTCGTGCACCAACAATTCTCCAAGGGCATGATGTGCACGTAGCTTTTCATCCCACCGTTTATTTGCGAGGAGTGCGTCAATCTTATCGAACTGAAGGGACACAGAAAGGCGATAACGGTCTTGCCGAGGAGGGGAATACTTAATGGGACTATTTATTATAAGAGTGGGAGAAAGGCGCGCCAGTTGTGCTATGAGGCTTTCGATATCAGACGCTAGCAGAACACGGAAACGCATATGACGCACTTCGCCCGGCCCGAGAATAATTTGATAAGCTTCGGAGTTCGGAGAAGGAGTGAATTCAATGTCGATTGGGGCTACGTCGGACATTTTTTAATTTTAGAGATGCGGGAGTACATGTCGAGTCTGTGAAGACTACATATCAAATGCCAATTGCGTTACCGTGGCATCCGACGGCGGCACTTTGCTCGATAGCCGGTTCCGCATTTCTTCCTGTGTTTTACACTCAGATGTTGTTAGTTCCTGGACAATGGCTTGGAGCGTAACATCGTCCTCGTATCTCTCCTGCCACTCTCGAAGGAGTTCGTGGTAGCTTTTGTTGGCTGCGAACATTCCTCCATGGGCAAACATGCCGCGCAACTGTGCGATTTTTTCGGCCACAGTGAACGGCCTTTGAATGAACTTGATTTCCGGTCCAAGACGGAACTGCTTCCCGCGAAACGTGACTGTCTTCCCTTCATAGGAACCGCGTTGTTCATCCGGGCCTTTATATTGATCAATGGAAATTAACTCGTACGCATAAGCAAAGTCGTTCGAATGACTGCAAAAGCAGGTGCTGCCTACGGTGTACTGCTTGCCTTCATGAACAAAGGGCGTGCGGATTTTTGGAACGACATCACAGGAATAGGCTCCGCGAATGTCACCCTCTTTGAACCCGAACAGGCCGGAGAATAGACGATGAGGTTCGACAACGACTTCCATATAAATCAGTGGCTAGGTTACAAAAGAACACGGGATTATCAGAGTATGCCGCAGAAGCTGAAAGGACTTCGCCCCGTTGTTTAAAATCCAATTTTGCGCCAACGTCTGAACCGACGAATGCAAGCTCTGACCCCTTTCTCAGAGCCGCCTCCTTGGGGGCAGTCGGTCTTGAACTTTCACCGGCTATGTTCGAGACCGGCTGCTTCGCCTACCAAGACCAGCGATGTTTGACCCAAAAAGGAAATTCGCGGTCGGAGGATTGGAGTTGAATTGGATAAATACTATCAGCCTTCTTTGCGACCATGCCTTCAAAGAAATCGCACCCAAGTTCTTTGTTGCGGTCCTTTAAGGCATGCCAGACTGAAGCTCCGCTACGAGCGAACGCCATGTTGGATGGCCAATTCGGAGCAATATAAACGTTGTCTACGTTTGGCTTGTTCAGAAAGGAAAGCATCAGGAAATAGCGTTCCAACAGGATGCGCCTTGTCCGGTAATCTCCTGGCACGAGTGCATCGAGCACAATCAGACTGCCACACCCGATCTTGTGACGCCGCTCCAATCCTTCGCAGTCGAGCCACTCGAAAGGAGTCGATTTGAGTTTCTCCAAAGCGACTCTGAATTCGCCACTGATCGTCAGGAGTTCACCTTTCCGATTGAACATTGTCCCTGTTGGAACGTGAATAAGCGCCCGCCAGCCATTGTATTTAGGTTCGTAAAACCATTCTCCAACTTTAGGCAGAGCAACTTCCAATGAACCGCCATTGACGGGACGGGCAGGAAACGTGATGGGTTTCATCGTGCGCCTCCTTCCATCGCCGTGATAAGCGGGCCATAACTTTCAATCAGCAAGGCGGTGTTGTCATGAACATGCCGCTGGTATGCTTCGACCAACTCGCTATACCGTGCCATTATATTCGCGACGTCAGTGTCCATGTCATACGTCAACGTCACATGCCGCATGTAAATCGCGTATTCAATGGCGTCCTGCCCGAACTGAACGTCAGGCACACACGATGTCAGCAATTCGATAACGTAGTGTTTCATCGCGCCCATTACTTTTTCCTCCCTTTGGCTGAGGTCACCGCAACAGTCGTCAGTCCCTTGGCTCCGATGCGTTCCAGTGCCAGGTTTTGGGCTGTAGTAAGTTCCCGGTAACGAGCGAGCCGAAACTGTTCATTCGGTTTAAAGAAGGGTTTCACCACTACCGCTCCATCGACGCCGATCAACTCACTCAACTCGTTCATCTTCTTGATGACTTCCTGAATCTTGTTCTGCGGGATGAGTTCGCTCTTTACGGAATATTCGAACCGTTGCTCAAAATATTTTGCGGTAAGCGGTTTTCCAATGGCCCCCACAATGGCATCAACCGAGTCCAGTTTTGCGTAAGCTTCCTTGTACTGAATGAGCACTTCACCTTCACTGCCACGAACGCTGACGGTATTCGGTGGGTCAGCCAACCCGGCATTGATTGTGTAATGGAACGGCAGAGCGCGTTGTTTCATCTGCGCAGCCAACGTTTCCATCGAACCTTCGGCCGCTTCCTTCTGGGCATGTGCAACGAGCCATGCATCAGCCATTTGTTTGATTTCGCCGTTCGGATCAGGAAGAACAGGAAACGCCTTTTTAGTTTCCTCTTTCTTCGACTTCACTTTGCCGAAGTCGAATGTGGTAACTCCGGTTTCAGAGGGAGCAACGGCGGGCATTTGAGACGAGTTCTGGCCAGACAACAACGCCAGTAACTCGTCATCACTAACGAGTGTTTCCATAGGATGTAATTTGTTGAGGTTTGTTCCCGTGAGCCCAAAGGAGGCGGCTTTCGAAAGCCGCCGTGCTTTAAGCTCGATCAACCGTTTTCTGCATCTGCTCGAACCACCATTGTGCCCGCTCCGCATCCACTAGACTTTTCTTCCGGCGGGTTTCTTCTTTCTTCACCCTTTCACCATCCGTTCCCGACTCGGCTACAAGCTGAAATGGCTCAGCTTTTCCGAGGTTGAACTCGAATTGGAGAGACTTGGATTTCATGGAGAAGCGAGCGTTTGACTTTCATTCACTGAGAAAGCAATCGCCCAAACGAAACGCACGGTGTTTTACCTTTACGCACACCAAACGCCGCCTTTATGTCTGCCTGCGTCCGCATCAGATTCATCACGCTGCAACCGCCAACCGATCGAAAAAGCTTTCCGTATCATTGCAGGCGCCGCGTACGTCGCCGGCATTGGCTTCGGCAATCTTCTGAGCATCGGTCGGAGGGACCTGCCATTTCATCACCAACCACTGCGCCAGTTCCTTCGTGTCCACGGCCTTGAACTTATAAAGCTGCATACGGCTGATGTTCCGCTTCGGGATCTGTTCCAGAGAAAGATTCGTGGTCGCAATGAATGCAGTTCGTGGCAATCGTTTATCCAGTAATGTGAGCAATTCGCATTGGGCCGCATCGCTCCCCTTGTCGATCTCATCAATGACCTTCACGTTCCAATCTCCATAGAGGGGCCGATAACAGAGGGAACGATTCCATTCCCGAACCTTATCCACCGTCAGGCTCTGACCATTGATCTGTTCAACTGCCAAGGTGTGACCCGCGAGTTTGTTTCCGATGACCAGAGCCAATTCGCTTTTGCCGATGCCGGGAGGGCCATAAAAACAAGCACGAAAGAATCCCTGCTCATCTTGTTTCAGCCTTTCAGCTTTCAGGAACAGCTCCGCTGCGGTAATTGCAGCCGAACCGATGAATTCAGAAGGCGTTTGCGGACGGAATTTGGTTGGGCTCATACATGGGCGATAAAAGGCTTTTGAGCGATGACAGAGGCGACTTTACTTGCCACCACTTCCACCAAGTCACCGTAAAGTGGACACATGCGATAGGTAAACGGCGCATCCAGCCGAATCATCTCGGCCACGCCGAAAGCACACGTCTCGATCTGAGGAAAATTCGGCAGTACATTCTCCACCTTGCCGACGTCGCCATCCGTCAGAATGAACGCAAGCTTTCGAGGTTCATGACGCTTGGCGAGCATCGGTAATCCCAGTTCCAATGAACTGCCGAGATACGTCGATGCGTCATGGTCGATGTAGAATTGATTCAATGGACTGTTGCTGATGCGTCCGTTGAAGTTTTTGAGCAGAACAGATGCCTGACTGAAGCCAATGACCTGATACGGGACGTGTAGTTGTTCCAGTGTCAGGCCAAGCGCGTAGCACAATCTCTCAACCAGAGTGAACCGGCTGACCTTCGCACCGTTCTCCATATAAACCACGCCGGTATCTTTGTTTTTCACTTCTCCGCGCATCGAGCCCGACAGGTCGATGTAGATTTGGCACGCCACCCGTAATGCTTTGCCTTGTGTCCGTTGGTGATACAGGCCGGAGAGATTCGTTCCCTGCGCAATATCACTGAATCGGTTCTGTGTCAGTTCGCCATCATCCTTGTGGAAAGCAGTTTTACATCGTGTTTGAGAGAGCAATGCTTCACGGACGCGAACAGCGAGTTGGTTCTGGCCAGATGTATCCACATCCCGAGCAACACCGAGATAACCGAAATCAGGCGGAGGATCGTTCAAATCCGCAAAACCCGTCGGGACTTCCAAATCTTCCTGAGTCTGAGCATCGACGACGAAGCCACCACCTGAATCGAAGGTGTCTTCGTCGGGAGCGACCACCGTTCCTTGCACCACGGGAACGACGCCAGGTATAGCTTCTTGCTTTTCTGCCTGCGCCTTCTTCTTGTCGTTGTAGTAATGGCGCAGCTTCGTGAGGTATTGCGCCAACTGCGCATCGGTCAGATTGGAAAGCCACGTGCCCCAATCTGTGATTGATGTGTCCTCAGCCCCATAAACCGCGAAGGCTTTGCCGACGCGCTGGTAGAAATGAGGGAACTTTTTCCAGTAAAGATCGCGGCAGGTGGTCAGACTGGCATTCTTGTCCTTCTTCCCCTTGGCCACGTAACGATATTCAGCAAGCCCCAACACCTGACGAATCAAGGCGCGGGTCACAACAATTTTGGTGGTGCTCATAATCCGAGAGAGGTGGCGAGGTCAGAAACCAGTTTTGCTTCGGCTGGCACAAGCGCATGGATCATGCAGCGGTTCAGAGCTACACGAACGCCGACACCTTGTGCAATTTTCTTAGCAACGCGACAACCGACACGGGTGGACGGTGCAAAAGTAAGCTTTCCTGCTTCGTATTGCTTTCGGCAGCGATTGAGAAACTCCGTCAGCCGTGCAGCCGTGGCCAGGTCTACGCCGTATTTCTTGAAAATGGCATTCTCATCTACCTCGGAGAGGTAATCTGCCTTCACAAAATCGAAACGGTTTGTCAGTGCGTTCGACAGACGGAACCCGGAATACAATCCAGTGGTGTCGCGGAGGCCGTTGCAAGTAGCGAAGATCTGAAACCCAGGCATGGCTTCTGTGGTTTCGCCGGTCTCAGGAATGATCAGCTTGCGATATTCAGAAACGTAATAGATAACGGCAGCCAGCTCCGGCTGAAGCTGATCGAACTCGTCGAGGATGATCGCGAGTCCATTCATCATGCAGAATGGCAGCACACCATAGCGCCAGATGGTTTCAACGCCCGTTGCCTTCGCATTCTGCTGAATTGCCTGCCGAATAATTAAATCCTGTCGGGTCAATCCATCAGCGACGCTGATTGGTGGGAGATAACGCCGCTGGGCGAGACGTAATTCCTGTTCGATCGGAAAGGTTTTACCGCTCCCGCTCGGGCCGGATACCATCAGCGGAGTTTCCTCCGCAAACGACTCTGCAATTTCCTCACCGGTTTGTGTCCGCACGTAGTGGGAATCGACGGGCAACAGAGATGGAAGTGCACGGAGTTCGCCGTCCTTCAGTCCCTTCGATATCGCCTGACCAACGGATGATTGCAACGCGACGTGCACAGCATCCGTCAATTGCTTGGGGTCCATTGCCGGACGGTATTGCGAAAGAGTCTGACCAAACCGTTCCTCCAACTCATTCGTGGCGTGTTGAATCAGTTCGTTGACCTTGTTCTCATCGACTTCAGGCGAAAACGTTGCCAGTGCTTCATCGATGATTCGTTTAACAACACTCTCGTCGACGGATGCCGGAATTTTGATCAGCGTCGCGATGATAGGTGCAAGGGAGTGAGCCAAGTTGGTTAAAATGTCTCCCGTTCCTGCCGGTGCAGGAGTTGCCACTGGTGCAGGCGCTGCGGTCTTTTGCGCTGCCGCAACTCGATTGACCGGGTCAGGTTCCAAAGGCGCTTCGACTCGCGGCTCGGCCAATGAATCACGTGTCGCTGGTGTTGTTTCAGCTGGCGTCTCCTCCACCGGTGCCGCCTGCCCGTTCGGCACCTGTCCTTGCAGAATGCTCCATGGATTCGCCTCGCCTTTCTCGGCGCGGATGATCGCAGCCAGGCATTCGCCATAGGTTTTGAATTTGTCAGCTTCGCCGACGCCATTCGTATGGAAGGAAGGCAATGTCGCATGTCCGTGTTTGGAACGAATATGCGCCACCACTCGCTGCTGGTAATCGGTCTTGCCGCGCAACTTTTCGACCAGACGCTTGAACAAGGCGTCTGAATCAAGTTTCGGTGCTTTGGTTTCCGTCATAGTGACTTGAGGTGAGTGTTTAGGTTACGGATCAAATCTGTTGCTCGATGAGCTGAAGCAATTCGTCATCGGAGATCGGCGATGAGTCGTCCGAATTGTTTCGTTTGTGTTTCCCCTTATGAAATCCCATGGGCTTCATGCAGCTATGCGCCCAAGTTCCGACTTTGCCACTGGGCAGCGCGTGGCCACCGCGAAAGTGAAATCGAAATCCAAATGCTTTGATCGATTCGCGTGTCGGTTTGTTATGATCGCCACGCAAATCCACAACGAGCCACACCCAGTCACGTTCAAGTTCAGCCACGGAATGCAGTCGGGGATGATTTTCGTGCAACCACTTGAGCACATCGGTTTGCGATACAGGCGAATGCTTAGGCATAGGAAAGTGTCGCCCTCAGCAAAACGGAGGGCGCAATGCGCAGTTGAAGTATGCGCAAGACTAGCGCTTCATTTGCAATGGTTCTGGATGAGGCGTACCCAAAGAAGCGGCGAGAACATCGGCCTCGTCAGTTGCCGCATGACGGCAAGACAAAAGCCGCACCCTTGATGGATGCGGCTTCTGTTTCGGCCTGTGTAGGCGTGTGACTCTTTCAACGGGAGCGGTCAACGATCTCCAGGGTTCACCAAGCGACCCCAATGCTGGCTTTTGTCGTCGTCCACCAGACAAGATAATCGTGCTAACGCCTTTCGTTCTTGACGCGAGGAATTTCGTCCCTTTACCTCGCAAACAGAAACGAACATGAAATTTCCAACAAAAATTCCAGTCACGATTCCATGGTCCTCGTCAGAATGGATGCCAAAAACAGTAGGAGGTTTGCTTGCCGATGATGGCTTTCTCGATTTTGTCGATTCGTGGAAGCGTGAGTTACACGGCAGCGATCGGGAAAAGCATTACATGGAGTTTATTATGAGCGAGTGCAGATTTACCAATTCAGCCCCTCTTTCCATAGACCTGTTACGCCGTATGCTAACGCAAACCATTGAACTCGTTAGCAAGCCGCCAGCAAAAATAGCCCATCCGGTACCTGCCTTTGAACTAATCGTTATTATGGATGGAATTTCAACGCTCGCGCTGAGCAGCTTACCCAAACGGGCAAAGAAAGATCTTGAACACGAAATTACAGCGATATCCGGCTCAGTGCTGATTTTCGCGTTCCAAGCTGTTAACGACCACTTTCGTCAAGGCAGTCGTTCTGCTGAAAACTGAATGTGACAAAGACAGAAAAGGCGGCACCTTTGCACGATCTGCCGTGTTCTGCCTTCAATTCAAAAATCCATGGTTCAAGGTACGGTGATTTCGTGGGGCGTCAGGAATGCTTTTGATTTAGAGACTGACGCGAAGTAGCCTTGCTGCATGCCCAAGGTTGACGGATTTTGCATTTTCTGCGGCCAACGTGCAAATAGCGATGAACACATTGTTGCTCAACGTTTGTACAAACGAGCTAAAGCTGAGAAAGTTGCCCTTACGGTAGGCCACCTGCGAGAGGGCGAACCTCTAAAACGCCGGGCTTCTCATTTATTTAATACCTTTACGGTGAAGGTGTGCGCTCAATGCAACAACGGTTGGATGAACGATTTGGAGGACTGGTTTGAACGCACCCTCGGAAATTTAATAGAGCCTTCGCCGGACAGCTCAAGCATGGCTATACCGACACCTACGCCGATCTTGGATTTTCAAAAACGCGTGGTATTGCATCGCGTTTTACACCGGGGTTTCAGGTCTTTCAGAACGGAAAACTTCAGCATCAGGTTCACAAAGAAAAAGCATCTTTTACGTTCGTTATTCAATTTAACTACTTATTGCTGCGAATTATTCACATGCCCGATGCTCAACCAATTTTTCGATCCGATAATGGTGAATTGCCGGTTTTGATGTACCCACAGCCGGCCTTGCGTACACCGCAATCATACGAATTTCGCGACATCGACGATTACAATTCGCGATTGGCCATGAAGCCAATTATAATTGAGTAACCTCTGCCAAGGTTGCTTTTGTCCATAATTTCGCTGAATGGCTGCTTTCAGCGAGCGCTAAGTGGTCGCATTGCATGAAAACAGAAAAGGAGAGTCCAATCAGAAGTCTCCGTGTTCTGCCTTTACGTTTTCCAAAGGTAAAAAGCCGCGCAATTGCGTCGACAAATTTCAATTGCCTTATCAGGCTCGCAGCAAATGAAAGAATTTCTTGTCCGCGCTAAAGGGGAAACTTACAAGATCAAGGCTGACAGAATGATCATCGATCAGCGTCAGCCTGCAATTCACTTTATTGTTGGCATCGAAGTTGTCGCTTACGTTTCGCTCCAAAACGTCGAAGCCGTGGTTGAAAGCCCCTACGCGTTAAAGAATTGAAAATAGAAGTGGCGGCACCTTCATTGATGCCGCCGTGTTCTGCCTTCACTTCAAAAATCCATCAGTTCCATCCTAATCTCCTGAGAGCAACGCTGAAAAAGTAACCAGGTTGCTCTTTCCAGAATTCGATTTCCGAACTGAATCGACAGTAATTCCCGATTCTTCGCCATCACTAGCGACAAGCCAATATTGAGTCATTGGAAATCCGATATACTCGCGCTCTGTGATAATCTCGATTTTCCAACCTGTCCGTGGATGACGTGGATCTGGTGATACACGAATGACTTCTTCTTCAGACGTATTACCGCTCTCTTGGTGGCGGATTTTAATTTTTTCTTTTTGCTTTGGAACTTTCATAATGTGTTTGGATGCCGAAACAACGATTACCAGATTTGCCGTGATAATATGATATTAGCGGATTCTTTGGCAATTACCGTGTGTGATCCATTTTTAAGCTGCGAAGGAAAACAGAAAAGGAGACTCCCTCTGAAGTCTCCGTGTTCTGTCTTCAATTTCAAAAATCCATCAGTTCAATCCCATCCACGGTTTCCATGACGTGGCAACCATAACCATCGTGATAATAAAATTTCATGGTGCAGTCTTTTCGTGTTAGAGGTTGCACCGTGCAGTTAGTTCAACGTGAGAGCTTGCTTGGCCTGTTCGCGACGTGCGATTTCAGCCAGCAATTCGTCATCCGAGATTGCAGCAATCTGAGCCGCATCAGGTTTCGCCACTGGACGTTTGAACAGCTGAATCGTTGTCTTTTGCACCCCGCCTTTCTTTTCCTCTTTCACAACACTTTCAGCGCGCCAGCCAGCATTCACCAATTCAGCCGATAACATGCGCGGCGTCATTTCAATAGCCGTGCTCAATCGCGTTTCGCGAATGGTTTTCTTTTGTTCTTTGGTCAAACCGGCATAAACGCCATTCGGCAGTTTTTCACCTTTGCGGATAAAGGCCATGGCGTCTTCGAATTTAACAAGGGATTGCATAACGAGTAGTTTTCTTCAGGGAAGTTCACTCTGCGTTTTTCGGGCTTGTGACCGTTACCCGCCAACTTTAGGCAGTGTAGCCGCATTAAACTGAGTTCCGGTCGCATTCAGTCCAACGAACTGGGTAGAAACCGTAATCCAATGCTTTGATTCCTTTATCGAATCATTCGCCTTGCGAGATGTCTGACATTCAACGCACCTATGGCATTTAGGTGCACAGAAGCAGGAGTAGTTCTGCAAAGTTTCCAGTGAACATTTTAGTGCGATAGGAAAAGCCGCACCGCCGTCGCGCTCATGGCAACGGTCAAGGATTGCGAAAACTCATGTTTCGCGCCTTATTGCCTCCTTTCTGGCCGGAGCAGCCCTCCGTTTTACGGTAACGGAGCTAGAACCTTGAACTAACACCTTGTGGATACGTAGGTTACGGGGTGCAACTAACCCTAATGGATTAGGGTTAGCTGTTTTCGTCGGGGCGGGAGTTGAACGGTTTTTGATCGACCGGGGGTGTCCGGGGTTTCGACTTTTACGTCGCGTAAAATGTAGAGGAGTCCTTTCTCAACTTTCTGAGTTTTTGAATCGGATTTTGATTGAAAATTGATCGAAACGATTTGTGGGGTTGTGGGCAAAAGCGATTGATTTTGACCACTCGTTTTGTGGGGTTGTGGAGTGATTTGTGGTGTTGATGTGGGATGGGGCTAAAGAAAATACAATCCTTACCTGAAGAAAGGTGACGGATTGTTTTGGCGGTTTTTGGACCACCAAAGTTCGAGGCGATCAGGCACTCCTGGCTCAAGTTTCCATTCACCTGCCTTTGCGCGTTCACGCAGCGCGTCCTGATCCGTCCGGTTGCCGCCACCTCATGTTCGACATAAGGGCTGGGCAACCCATTCTAAAGAGCTTCCGCTCTTTCCCTGGCCTGTTGTATCCGCCGTGCTGTGCGATACCCTCGCCAGGGCTTGATTCATATCTCGGTCCCGCAATGTTAGCGGTGCGAGCTTCTGCGGTTGGTTTCAATGGGTCAGACGACCCGCTCACACGGGCAACCAACGATTTCAGTCTTAAAGCGAGAAAAAGGTTGTCAACCTTTCGAGCACTTTTATGCAGAAAAAATGAAAGTGTTCGGTTTTAAGCTGAGAAGGTTTAAAGAATGGATAGACGTGATCCGGGAAGAAGGCCGGGGGGGTTCAGCTATGGACAGAAGCAACATGCTGTTCTCAATGGCAATGACCGGCTTAAAAGCAATTTTTAGACGGCACAAGAGTTGGCGGATAAAAATGCGAACGTGCCGTCGATGTCCAATCTATGATCCAAGAATGAAGCGGTGCCGGCCATTTACAGGATCAAAACTTGGATGCGGATGTTATGTGCCGTTTGCTGCAATTTCAAAAGAGCACTGCTGGGCGTTTTACCGCATACCAGGACAAGGATGGTAAACTATTGTCGTCGCATTTGTTGCGCGTGCGCCACAATGCTTTCGAAGTTAGAAAACTTTACGAAATCGACTGGAAGAGAAAAGTATTGCGATGGGGGCTCCGATAGCTTCAGGTCTGATGCCCGAAATCTTACACGTTTAGTTCCGTGAGCAGCTATTATTGTGACTTCTACAGGAAAATTATTTTGATCTTCCTGTTGTAGGGCGATGGCTTCACCTTCTTCATCGTTGAACGCAAATCTTACCTTTTTCAGCGTGTGCCCATCTCGGACGAACGTCCCAAGAGACTCTTCGTGTATTTTACCGCTAAATCCAGGAATCTGGGCTTCCCAATCCTTTGGAACCGGAACACAGAAATAGGCCTTAAGCTTTGGAAAAGTAAAAAAGATCGAGTTCTGCTCTCGATCAAACAGGATAATTGTAGACGCAAGCCCGATTTGACGCAGCTTTTCATACTGTGCTGACGTAATATCGGGTGCCAACGAAAGCCGAATTTCTGAACGAATTCCCTTCTTCGAACAAAAAATATATGCCGGGCCGGTCTTTTGTTTTATCTCATCCTTCTCACCCAAAATTTCGATTGATGTGCAGGCGAAGAACCCGTTCGTGCTTTGGTAGCACCTCTCTAAAGCCAAGCCTGGCCCTAAAAAACCCATCAACGGCATTAAGACTGAATTCGAATCCGCTCGTCCATTGAATGAGCTCAGCGCTAATAAAACCAAACACGCGATAAAAGTGAGACCGTTCATTTCCGCCTTAATTTTCGTATTAGACTGCCGCAGGCACCATAAATTGTCGATTCAAGAACCTTAGCGCAGCCAAAGCACTAGACCAATCCGCCAATTGTACAAGCATGTCCAATTGTTCGTTTTGCCACTGCAACTCGCGCTGAAGCAGAGGGTAATCGTTCGGATTGATTATCGGCTGCTGAAGTTGGTCGCGGATAAAATAATCGTAATTATCCAAAGCGTCGACAACTGCCCCTGCCGCCGAATCGATGCGACCAGCACCCAAGCAAGCCTGAGATGTATACAATAACGCAAGCATTCCACTTTGTGCCTGCACCGCCAGCGGCCCTCCAAACTCGTCGGAGTTAGGCACTGTGCTCTCAATCTGTGGAATCAATTGCTCAATGTGCGCTGCCATGGATTGGCCTTGAATCCATTGCTCCACCAATTTGCATCCGCGGAAATAGGCAGAAATGTCAAAATCCAAATACTGTTTTTGAAACGACCAACAGCAGTTGTGCAAACGTTCCGAACACAGAAATCCGAAACATACCTGTACGCGAGGCTCTAAAACATCCAGCCTTGCTTTTATGCCTTTAAAAGTTGCGTTCATCGACGTTTAGCGCTCGTTCGCCCTGAAAAGGGCGACGTTGTTTCGACATTATTCTGTTTTAACAACAATTCGCAATCGTAACAAATCGCACCGTTTGGTGTGAACGGTCCGACACCATGCGGTGATGAAACCTCAACTGCATTCAAAGACCCACCTTTCACCAATGTTTCTTCCGCGTGTCCAATGCCATTTACAACTTGGATTCCGTTTGCTTGAGCCCACGACGCTTGGACTCGAGGCACCTTAGCATCACTCGATGCAATCGCAAAAGTGCCATCGGCGTACTGCCCAATCGCAGTGCTCTTGTAGCGCGTTCCCGCACCTAACAAACCGTGAGCTTCATCGGTGAGGTCTCGTAAATGAGCCTGTGTCACCTCGGATAAACTGACGGTTTTCCCGTCAGTTCCAGGAAGGTTGAATTCCCAATCCAAAGCCGCATCAAGAGATCTTGTTGCAGCGGCATCTATGATCCTGGCGGCAGGAACAGCAACGGTATAAGCAAGCAACGTTGCGTCAACAGAGCTCAATGTAGCATCAGCAGCCGAATCGACACGCTGGTCATAATTAAGTTGAGCACCGCTTGCGAACGGAGAGAGCGAAATACCATTCTTTGCTTCAAAAATCCCAACTTCGACTTTGTACATTGGGTTGTACTTGGCGTTCATCGCCCCCGAAATACTTCCGTGTTGGTTATACAGAGCGAGATTTAGTGCTTCGTCGGCTCGATCGCGTTCCAAAGCTCCAGTTTCTCGCTCATACGTTTGCATATCCTCCTTGGGCGCGTACATCTCGTCACCCATTCGGCTGAACGTGTTCAGTGCGCCTTCGAGAACCTTCCCAGCCGTTGATGCCGCAATCCTTCCATCACCGTCCCAATGGTAGCCAACCGGATTTCCATTAAATGCGTTGTGTCCAATGCTCTCGCCCCTCTCAACCCCTTCACTGTCATATGCTAGGAATTGACTGGTTTCTGGATCATACCAGTTCGCACCCATCCACACATAACCAACGCTTTCAGCAGCACGGTTACGCCAACTGTATTTGTCGGCGATGTTACCGGTCGTGCCCAATGCGACCGGTCGGTAACCAGGGATGCCGCCGTAACCACCAACGCGGCTGGCGTTCCATCGCATATAGCTGTACTGCAGTTGATCGTAGGCTCCATAAACGTTTCCGAACACATCGGACACGGTGGGAAGCACATAAAAGCTGGCCGAAACCGCATCAAAACCACCTGTGCCGTTCTGCCCTCCATAGGTCCCGTCCATATCGGGTCCCATAACTTTCCACGTGGTGACGCCTTTTTCGTTCACCCCGAGTTCAAGAAATTCGTATGAAGGATCGAAATAGTGGTACACCGCAATTGGAGAAGAAGTGAGCGAAACGCCGTTTGTAACAACGATCTCGGTCGTTTGAAGGCGTCGTCCCAGTCCGTCGTATACTATGGACAAATCGCGGCCGCTATTGTTGCTATCACGTTCGACTACCTTCAGTAAGCGGCCTTTGCCATCCCATGTGAAGACATGTGAACGATTTGTTGTTCCATCCCCATTCTTCCACACGCGATTGGTCAATTCGCCACTCCCGCTGTAGTACGAACCAACGCGATCTGTCGCGTTATTGGTGACCCAGATCGTCTTGTTCGTGGTGAACATCCCGCTTGAGTGCGCTGCGCTTGCCGTAAATTCATGAGCGCCGGGTGTCATTTCCAACATTGTTCGCCATTGTAACGCGTTCGACCCGACTACAGTGACTGGCAGAAACCGGCCATCGAGTGTCGCTGTAACTGTTGCCAATCCATTGACGGTTCCGTAGGCCGGTCGCCGCACTACCGTATTCGTTTCATTATTTATCCGGGAGAATGCATCAACTCCCCCGTTCCAGTTGGTGGAAGAAGGATTTGGAGCAGCGATTTTGGTCAGGACTCCAGGTCCGCCAGAAGCTCCGTTATCAAACGTAAAGCTGTTCGTCCAGCGACCAGAAGGCCCGAGGTTGAGTGTTTCTCTCGTCAGCCGACGACTTGAAGGCGCGTACGTATAAGTGCGGTCGTCGGTGAACTGTTCAGTTGGAGCCAGAAAATCATAACGATCCATCTGATGCGTATTCACAAGGCCGTCGCCTGTCCAAGTCAGCTGCTCTTGGAAGTAGATGTGACCGTTGATAATCGTCCATGTGAATGTTGGCCGCCCCATTCCATCATGCCCATCAAGGCCCGTATAGCGGAGCGAGCCATTTTCTCGGCTCGTGAGGATGCCAGCCGTATTGTAGGTGTAGTTGCAGTTGCCAGTCGGTGCAATGGCCGTTGTTAGCGCACCATCCGCATGCCAGCCGTAACCGTACCCGTACGAGCCAAACCCAAGCCCAACTCGTCTTCCTGCGGAATCATAACTCATTCCGGCACTGGAAAAGGTAGTTGAACCGATGGAAACGCTTTCAGTACTCAGCGAGCCATACGGATCGTACGTCCGTGTAACCGTTGTCGAAGGCGCTGTGTTGGTAGACGCAAAACTTTCACGCACAGACTTCACCAAACCACGAACGTCGTAATCTAAACTGCTTGTCATGCTCTGTTCAGCAGTGCCGCTGTATGTATTCGTGGTTGGCCTCAAATAATCGTCGTACGTATGAGTACAGGCCACACCTCTTCCATCGGTGGATGTTTGCAGCAAGCCAACGAATGGCCCGCTCGCATAATAAGAATATGTATTGCTGCGGGAGAGGGTTCCTACGGCGCTGAGATTGAAATCCAGCAGCAACTGACTAGCGTTGTTATAGATAGCTCGCCATTGAACGCCGCCGGGCATGGCTCGATTTGTCAAATCGCCCGCGCTGTTATAGGCGAAGGTCGTCAGAGCGTTGTCGCGATCAAGCCGAGTGCTCAAACGGTTCAGGCCGTCATAGGAATTGGACACCGTGCTCCAAACGGTAATGGTGCCATTCGTCGAAGATTCGCGTGACGACGTAACGAGGTTACCAGCTGAATCATAACGCTGTAGCGTGAATTCCTGAACGTTGGCTGATGGATAACCTACCGACAAGACGGTGTGCCCATCAGTATCTGTGTAGCTCGTGGAAACAATTGCGTTAGTGCCAGAGCCTTGAGTGACGCTAGAACTATGATGGTCAGCTGAATATGTCGCAGATGTTTCGCGAATTAGCGCATTATTTTTGTCTCGAATTTCGGTAAGGGTTGTTCTCCCAAGCGCATCCGAATAAACAATCTTCTTTTCGCCGAGGGCATTGGCTGTAATCAGCACTTGTCCAGCAGCATCATAATAATTTGTGACAGCTTGTTGAACTGCAGGAGGAGTTCCACCCGGCGATGAAGGAGCTCCAGGAGGGGGATCAAAACTAATGACTGGCCCACGCGTTATTTTCAGGCGATCCAAACCGTCAAACACATTCGTTGAGGCAAAGCCCGCTGCGTCGACTGTACGAACGAGATTCCCACGTCGGTCATATTCGGAAATGTTGGTGGCCAACGCCGAGCCTGTCGCTGTGTAAAAAATCTTGGTGGTCCTTCTGACTGCATCGTCGTACGTAGTTTCCCAATAGGCGCCGTTGCTCTGAAATTCTCGTCGCAGACGCCCATCAAGATAATAACGCCATCCATTGGTTGAACCGTTCGGATAGCTTGTAAAAAAGGGCTTACCAGTCGTTGTGTAAAGTGTGTGAGAAACGCCTCCAAGGGCATTGGTCGCAAACGCGATTTTGCCTCCTGCCTCATAGCTGAATTTAGTCACAGCCAACGGCGTCGCATTCGTTCCCGCACTCCCATCGTACTGTCGCGATTCAAGAAGTTGACCTATCGCGTCGTAAGACATCCGAGTGTAGTTGCCGCGAGGATCAATAACTTTAACCAAGTTGCCAAAGGGATCGTATTCTCTAAAGGTCGTTGCATATAGCGCATCTCCCGTTTCCGCTTCAACCCCGGTGCCATCGGCTTTTGCACGGCTTCGCCAATGGACTTCTTGGCTAAGATTGCCCGCACCGTCATAACCGCGCCAAACGTAATCCTCCGGATTGTACCGCGGACCATCGCTCCACGTCATCTCTCCGTTGGCATTGTAATAAAAATTCTCCCACGACACGAGGGTTCCTGTTTCGTCAATGACTTGCTTTGAGATTGGGCGTCCCATTCCATCGTAATCCACACGATTCGTCCGATTTGCCGCATCCACTTGCTCAACTACTTCCCCTCGAAGATTGTAAAAGAAATTCAAGACTAAATCGGGGTCGCCCGAACCGGTATGACGAGTAGTTTGCGTAATGAATCCGCGTCCGTCTTGAACCCATTCGTTCGTGACGGCATCAGCGGAATTGAACGCGATGATTTCTGTTTGGCGGAGGCCGAAGGCCGTGTAGGTATTAGTGACAGCGCCAGCGACAACCACGTTTGTAATATTCGCGTATGTCGTTAAATTCGTACTCACTGGCACGCCGCCAACCGATTTAATGATTTGCTGAGGAAGGAATAGAAAATTCGTATCATAAATATAGGTGATCGAATTGCCGATCGGGTCGGTTACAACAAGGGGCAAATTGTTCGTGTTGTAGGTCGCCCTAATGACGGCCTGCTGGGCCGGATTCCCGTCACCTGTCAAATCTCCCGTAACAGTTGTGTTGGTGACATTTCCTGAGGTGTCGTACTGATATTCTGTCCAGAGACCACGTTTGTCCTTCGTTTTCCATAACGCAGCCGGAAATCCCGGCGCAGTTGCGTTCGTCGCATACAAATATTGCTCGGTGGTTTGAAGAAGAGGATCTATAGTGTTCGTAACAAAACCATTCGTGTACCGGTAGACGTACAGATTTCCTACATAGTCTTTTATGGTCGTACTGCCGTTGATCGAATTTGTAATGGAGTTTGTCAGAACAAAATTGTTGGAATATACAAAACTCGCATTTCTGACCAACCGTAGATCCATTCCGACTGTGGAATATTGGTTGATCACACGTCGTTCATCATCGTAATCATTTTGGAGCAAACGCCCTTCAGGCTTGTCCTCGCGGATCAACAAATGGGAGGAGTAAATGTCGACCAATGCACCATTCACGTAGTTGAGGTGCTGATATTCATAACCCATCTTCGTGCCATCAGGCAGGGTGACGTTCACGAGGTCACCATATTGATCGTATTCGTAGTTAACTCGTCGCCCATCGCCGGTATACGCCTCGATCACGTGGCCATAAACGTCGTAATAAAAACCCAAGAAGTTACCGTTGCTGCTTTGGATGCGACGCACCTGTCCATAATCATTCAGAGCGGAATTTGTTCCGTATGAAAACTGGAAAGAGTTGCCGCGATTATCTGTCCATGTATCCAAATACGGGCGTTGCCGCGTCAGCGTGCTGATTGGAAACGACTGCACTTTGTAGGTTCGAACTTCGCCACCGGGTTTCATCAGGACAAAATTGGTGACTCCACCATTCGTTGTACGCAGAAGGGTTGCGTTGAACAAATTAGCAACGGAACCAGACAGATTTTTCAGACGAGGGTTATCTTTGATCGTTGGAATCCATACATTTGTATTCGCGCCCGTCTGGCGTCGGTAAACGATGACTGAGCCTTCCGCTTCTGCGCAGTAAACCAAGTTGCTGTCGGTGCTGACACTGAGAAAGGGCATGTAATTTAGCTGCCATCCATATCCCAAACCGTTATCGAACACGTTTTGGCTCGAATAATTTCGGCGCATCTGTAATGGCATAGGACCTTTAAGGTCGAGATCGACTGAATCCACGTAAAACTCACCGGTGACAGCATTAACAGGATCAGCAATCCACTCCCATGTAGTGTGTTTGACGGAAGGAATTTGCGCCCCATTGTTTTCCATTGTTTTGAGGCGGTCTTGCTGTGTCGTTGATGCTGCCTGGCCGCTAAGTTGTCTGGCAATGTTGAGTTCGTCTGTCTGGACCTCATTCAATTTCGATGCGCCAGTTTGAATGTCTGAATACGTGCTTGAAAAGAGGCCTGATGTAAGCACATCGGGGGTCAGCACGGGATCGGACGCTGTGGGTGAAGTGAAAGAAAAATAATAATTGCCGTCTTTATCCATCTGCAAACCGTAATTTGGCGTATTATTCACCGTCACTGCATTGTCATCCATAACGGCACCCCAGCCCCCGTTGTAATTTGCACTGATCAAAGCCGCATATTCCCCTTCCGTGTAAAGAAGCGCACCCAGGCCAGAGTAGGAACCAGTGATGTTGCTGATCTTTCCAGGAGTCATGTACACTTGAACATAATTCGAAATGCTGGCACTGGTGAACTTGTTGGTGATCGTTTTCCACATTCCCGCATCCATGTCCTTGAGCTTGTTCGTGGAGCCTGTCGGATAGACTTTGTTTCCTTCAGTGATGTAATTATTTTTGTCGAGACGAACGATGCTGCCAGCCGATTGTTTTTGGGCTAGATGCAAAAGCTTGACCGTTGAAATCGCGTCATCCTGCTTGAAATACGTGTTAATAACGTTGTGTTCGAGCGCCGAACCGCCGGTGATGAACAACTGGTCGAATTGATCCAGCGGACCGTATCCATCGTCTCCGGAATCGGGTCGAAGCGTGCCGTTTCCGAAGAGAGCGATCTCTTGGAAAAACATGTCGACCATCGGTTGAACCAGAACAATATTGCCGCTGGGCAAATTTCCACTTTCGTCCCGCTTAGCAATTAGGCGAGACAAGCCGGAAGCATAGAATGAAGCATGTGGTGTCTTATGCAGTTGCTCTAACAAAACCTTGAGCGTCTCGACCTTCTGGTAGTAGTTCATGCCCATGAGGTAAGCCACCTCGCCTTGATAAAGGTCCGGGGAGAGGCTGTTTGTGCTACTCGGCGTGGCTGCGACTTGCTGTTCCATTCGCCAAAGTTCGTCGGCATGAGTTCTCAACATTTTTGGCGTGACCCGGCCGGCATTCAGACAGATCGCAGCAAGATCCCCTTTGGACATTTGTCGGATGTTTGTTGTGGCCAGAGTCGAATCAAGGCCCAGAAACGCTAGCCCAGGCAAAATATTGGTTCCCATATCTCGGTGACGTTTATGTACGATCGTCACATTAAGGAGGTCATCTGACGCACTGAGGGTGTTACTGCTGAGCAGACTGCATAGAACGTTCGTATTCGTTAAACTGAGGGTCGAGAAATCTTTCTGCGTGACAATGTTCGTTCGAAATGAAGCCATTGAAACGAGCAATCGAGTCTGGTTGGTACTGATTTTTGAGTGACGAACCAGTAACCGCCGATTGAGTACTTCGGCCATCCGCATATCGCCGGTCGTGATCTTGGTCGCTGGATTAGCAACACTGCTCACGGTCACATTGATGGTGTTGAAGAGATTTGTCGTGGCTGGCAGCACATTCGTGATAGAGCTGGAGCCTAAACTTTCGACTACGATTTGGGTGTTCGTAAGAACTGTGGGTGTGGGAAAATCCTGCCAACGCGAATAATAATGACGTCGATTGAGGATTTTCATTCCCAATTCATCCATTGAAATGGTCGGCGCGTTTTCGTTGAGGGACTTCTTGATAAATCTAGGCAATAGCGAATTCGGAGTGTCGTCTTCCCGGTCTAAAGACAGAATATTCGTATCGCCATAAATGTACGCCCGTGACCATTTGAAAGCGTTGTTGTAATTGGTTGGCATGTAGTTGTACACGTTCTGCCCCTCCACAATCTCCGTGTCCTTGATCCATGGAAATATGTGCACCCAGTTCGTATTGATGTACGCCGCAACCCACGGGTAGTTCACTGGAATGATGTGGTTCGTCGTGTAAACAGTTCCGTCGTATGACACAGCTCCCCGAATTTGGGTTCGCATGATTTTACTCATCCGTGCATCAAGCATTTTCAAGCCGTTGTGAGGTGGGTAAAGGTAAACAGCGGGCACATTTGCCTGCCGCAAAAGATAAACAAGGAGAGCGCATTGTTCTGCCGGAGATCCTTGGCCTTCCATAAAGGTTTGGACAGCCCCTCGATTGATACCACCCAGATTGATCGACGTTTCGTCGACGTCCCCATTGTCGTTGTAATCAATCGGATCAGTCACCTCAATTTCGTTAATAACGTAATTGGCTAGAGCGATAGGATCGCTACCCATGTCTACAACAAACTGATCGAGTGCTGGATGACGGCGCAGTTCCGGGCTTGCGTCAATGTTGGTATAGGACGTGGCATTCGTCGGTGTAGTCACGACATTTGTGACGAGAGGAGAGAGTGAAAGAAGCTCTTCCAGTGATTTGCCTTCGTAAGCCGGTGGAATGGGCTCTCCTGAAAAGGCCGGCAGCTGGATAATCAGTGAGCGCCAGGCTGGACGATCTGTGAATTCGAGTGTGTACAGCCGTTCCCAATCTCGCGCTCCACTCGACGATTTGACCATCCAACTCATGTCAGTGCCGCCGGAAAGCTCTATAAGGTAGATGTAATTTGTTCCCGTCGACTGCGCAACATGGGAGAGGTGGTAGGCAATGTCGCTATGCCCGGCGAGCGGAAGCGCTCCCCATGTCGTCTGTGGATTATCAAAGTATAAAGTTGTGGTGAGACCATAGGCCGTGAGGGTTGTCGTGTAGCCGTTTGTGAGAAATGAGGACCAAGCCGCTGTTTGTGTCACGTCAGGGATAGGGAAATAAACTGTCGCAACATTTGTGAACATCGTCCGATCAATAACCTGAATACGAAGGGCGTTCGTATAGGTGTTTGAATTGGTGTAAGACGGCTTGGGATCTCCAGCGTAGATACCAAATGTATAGGGCTGTCCGAAATACATCGAACTTCCGCCGACACGTTCGCCAAATGCGACAATTGGATTTTGAAAGGCAATCCGCGTTGCGATGTTGGTGCTGCTCGTAAAATCCATCGCGTTGAAATGATAAAGCGTGTTCGTCCAAGGATTATTGGGGAACAAGTTGGTGCCATTTCCGCCGATATTGTCCAGAGCAACGCCTTTTTCGAAATCCACGGGCACAACGATTGAGTGATAACTCGGAACATTTGCTGTTCCTCGTATGAAACGACCCGTGCGAGCTGTGGCGTCCAAAACGCCAGTACCGTTCGTGGGGACGGCTCGGGAATTATCATCGAAGGGAGCAATATTCACTGTGGCATTGCTAATCGACCCCACCCGATACGCAGAATTTGCAGCGAGGGTAAACGTTGCTGTGCGATTTGTGGTGATTGCAGTGTTGAAAATAGGATCAATCGTAACAGTTGCGTACGTTTCTCCAGCGAGAATGGTTACCGAATTTGAAATAAACGTATAATCGACGCCGTTGGAGGCGTTACCGGTGATGTTGTATAGGACGGAAAGCGGGAAACTGGTGTCCGCAGTGCGGTTGAAGGTGAGCAATCCCGAATCACCGGATCGGACGCTATTTGTATCGGAACCAATAAGCGTAACGACTGGGTTTTTGTTGATGATGGTTGTTGTTCCGGTCAAGGAGCCTGCCGTCGTGTAATAGCCAGCCGCGAGCGTCAACGTGACGGTCTCATCTGGATCTGGCGTAATGTCTACAACCGGGACCACATAGAAAGTCGCCGAGGTTGCACCGGCGGGGATGGTGACGGAAGTCGCCGACGCCGCGCCGCTGAAAGTGTAGTCGGTGGAATAGGTTGCAGTTCCAGATTTTGTGAAATTCACGGTCAAAGCTGCTGAAGTGTCTCCCACGCGAGTGACTTCAAAGGCTGCTTTACGCGGGCCAAGTTGATAGGCGTAAGGATCGACGACCCGTAATGAAACGACGCCGTTTGCGTCGAGAATATGAACTGTGCAAATTGAAGGCGCAACGACGGTGGCGAGGCTGCTCCAGAAATCAAGGACGATTACGGTTTCCGGTTGAGAGATGCCGTCATTGACCACGGGAATTGTGATGTAATCTGTAGAATTCAGCATGTTACCCGTGCTGCCGAGTCCGTACCCGTGCCCTCCTGTAAAAGACCAACCTGCGCTATTAGTGTAATTTACGCCCTTAATTGCGGTTGTGATGGGGCTATCGGTGCTTGCGTTGTGCGCAAAAATGGAAACCGCATTGGCCGTTGATGCGCTTTCATTGACCACCGGAACGCTTACACTGCCATCAGTTTCGTACACGTACACGTCTGAAGCCCCGAAATGGACATTTCCGTAGATTCCACACAGCGCACTCAAAGGAGTTAAGGAAAGAACCGAAACAACGAGCAAAGAAAATAGCTTTTTCATATTCAAAACGAAGTTTTACGGCGGGAGGTGAGGGATCAGTTGAAGGTAAACCCGTTGGATGGACTGTCGATGGTGATCGTAAGGCGACCGACGCTTGCATTATTCGGGTCAGCATCCTCGGTGTTGGGGATTCCGTCGTTATCCCAATCTAAGCCAACAGCAAGCAGGTAAAACGACTGGCTGCTCACACCACGATCCACGGTGAAATTCGTTTGACCAACGGTTCCGACTGCTAGTTGCGTCCACGGATACGCTGCGTCCCCTAGAACAGGCGTGTAATACAATTCGTAATTCGCGTTTGTGACCCCATTAGTAATGGAAATTAAAAGCTGATTGGTGCCCGTTAGGCTCACAGCCATTCCTGGTGCCGGAATGCTTTGAGCCTGGGCAGATAACGCGGAAATCGTGAAAGCAGCCGCAAGAACGAGAACAGCGACCACCCGCTGCCAGAGGTAAGTTTTCATATATTTGAATATTTTCTAATCAAGCACGCGCGGTGCCCAATAAACTGAAGCCATCGTTAAAACCCTATGTTCAGACTCTGTCTGACAATAAGGTTTCCTCCTGATCCAGAGGTCGGGGGTTTTTAGGGGCTCAGATGGAATTTGCAAGAGAAATCGGGACGTTCCCGCTCACTGTGCTCCACGGGTGGAGCAATCCATGGTTCCCATTCTCCTAAGGTGACGCTCCGAAAGTGGAGCAATGCGCCGTTCAAAAAAGAGAAACATTATAGGGCCACAAGTAAGAAAACTGCGTTACGAGCGAGAGTTGACGCAGGATCAACTGACGGCTCGCTGCAATGTGTTGGGATGGGATATTAGTCGAGGAACGCTTTCAAAAATCGAAGCACAACTCAGATGCGTAACTGATTCTGAGTTGGCCTGCCTGGGAAAGGCTCTTCGCCTGCCAGTCACTGCTTTGTTTCCACATCGGCTCGGTCGTTTCCCATATTTAAAATCGTAGCCGTCAATCATCGCGATAATTTTTGGGCACGTCGGCTGCGTCAATTTTCCTCGGCTGTTTTTCCATTGTTTGAAACCTTGTCTGTTGAGGTACGAATAGGAAGCTGATCTCACCTGTTGGACCATTCCGCTGCTTCGCAATTTTACAGCCGACCTCATATGGCTCTACGTCCGGTGTGTTGCCTGTGTTGTCTTCGTCGTCCGATTCAACGCGATATAGCAGAAAAACATTGTCGGCATCCGCCTCGATTTGGCCGCTCTCGCGCAGGTCCGACAGCCGAGGAGTGCGCCCTTTTTCCTTCTCGATGTCACGATTCAATTGAGCCAGAGCGATGATGTGAATATTCAGTTCCATGGCCAATTCCTTCATGCCAGTTGAGATGTCTGCGATTTCCTGCTGGCGACTCATGCTTGCCCGTTTGGATGGCGCTTTGAATAATTGGAGATAATCGCCGATGACGAGTTTGATTCCGTATCGCTTTACCAGACGCCTGACCTTTGATTTGAACTGAAGAATTGTCAGTCCTGGCTGATCGATGATGTGGATCTTTGCGGTGCTGATCCTCCCAGCAGCGCTGGGGATCTTTTGAAAATCCAGCTGAGCGATAGCGCCACCTTTGATTTTTCGAATATTCAGCCGCCCTCGCGACGCAATCATGCGTTCAACGAGCTTCGCTCCCTTCATTTCGAGTTCGAACAGACCGACAGGAATACCGGTTTCGATGGCCACATGCTCGGCGATGTTGGTGGCGAGCGTCGTCTTCCCGACCGACGGACGAGCTGCAATGACAGTGAATTCTCCCGGTTGCAAACCTGCTGTGTAGTGATCGAGATCAGCAAAACCGGTGATAATCCCGGTCGGCTTGCCTTGGTTGATGTGATATTTCTCCATTTCGTTCAGAGCCTCGTGAACGAATTCCTTGATCGTCTTTTCTGCTGTTTGGTCCAGAAGCGCAGTTGTGGATAAAATTTGAGACTCCACCGTGTCCACGAATCTCCCGAACATCGCCTTCGTGCTCATAAACGCGCTGGATGATTTCGGTGCAGGTTTGAAGAATTTGCCGAAGGATGAACTTTTCCCAAACGATGTCCGCGTAGTAACTGAGGTTGGCCGCAGATGGAACGGTATCTTCCAGCGTGCCGACGTAAGCAAGCCCACCCACGTCACGCAATTTGTTTTTTTGTGTCAGCCAATTATGAAGCATGATGATGTCGATCGGCTGCCGCGATTCGTACATCTCCACCAACACTTGATAGAGAGCCTGGTGCCGAAGATCGTAGAAAACCTCTTCGCCGGTTCGAAATCTCTCGATGCTCTCGCCCACGCATTCGTTTGGGGAGAGCAAGATACATCCAAGCACTCCCTGTTCGCCTTCCGTGGAATGCGGTGGCACGCGCTCAAACCGTCTCACGGTTCTGACCAGTGGTCGTCGCCGATACGGAGCCACACCGCCTTCGGAAGCGATGGCATCCATCTCCTATTTCGAAGGTTTCGGTATTGGCCCTGCGAACTCACAACCAGCAAACGAAGTAACGGGCTGGGGTAAGGAGGAGGGATTTTTCCATTCCTGCTTCGATCTCGACAATCGTTTCGCATTTCTTTGTCCGCAGCCAATAAAAGGCATCTTGGGAAGGAAGCCTCCGACTGTAACGGCGAGGAAGACGCGTTGTCCGGCTCGAAGGCGACGCATGCATTCACGTTGCAGAGCAAAACGCTCTTCACGTCACGACACGCCTCCTCCAATCATCTCGTCAGTGACGGCTTTTTTACGCGCCCGCAACCATTCGAAATCCTTTTTGTCCTGCTCTGAATGATTTGCGCGGTAACACGCACTTTTTGGGTTAGCCACGTGACCGTCAAGTCGCCTTTGGATTGCATCCAGCACAACACTGGGCCGTTCTCGAACAAACAAGGATGGTTGTCGCGGTTGGCGAGGCTTCGTTTCCTTTTGCCAACGCCCCATCCATGTCACACAGGCACCTTTCCAAGAAATCATTCGGGATCTCCCACCAATCCTCCAACCGTTCGAGTCGTAAAAGGCAAGGAGGAGAGGAGCCTCTGTCTTTGCGTCTTTCTCCGGCATTCCGAGTGAGATGAAGCGTTGAGTAACTTCAGTTTCGGTCGGAATCGGATTTTCTTCAGAGCCAACGGGGTGACGCAACGCCGGGAGGCGAGAAGAAGAGGGTACGTTTGACGGTTCTTCTGACGGTTGTACGATGACGGTTCCTGACGGTTTGGGTGCAATCTCCAACGTATTTTCGACAGGTCTTTGCACCGGCTTGTTCTCTGGATTGCACGGGGGTGCATCCGTGATTGCGCCCCCACAGGGCATTAACACTCTATAAACATTGCACCCATTGGGCCCGCAATTAGGGTCGACTGCTAACTCGCCAATTTCGATCAGCTGTCGAATCCCATATTGCGCGGTGCGCTCTGAGACGCGTGCCTTCTTGGCGATAGTTTTGACCGATGGCCAGCAATAACCCTCGTCATCGGCGAAATCCGCCAATGCAACGAGGACTAAACGCGAGGCATACTTCGCTTGGGAAAATTTCCAGACGAACGTTGATACTTTGTGACTCATAATTATTTATTAACTTGGCATTTTAAAGTCTGGAAAAAGGCGAACGTCTATCGGCTTTGGTGCCGGAGCGCGTCGGGACCGAGAGACAAATCCCTTGATCAAACTTCCTTCTGCATCGGGCAGGTCATTACGTTGGCAAGAAAAATTTCGTGTCGCTTTTTCAAAGCATTTCGGAAAAGCTCTGCGTACTCGCCGTGAAAATAACCTTTGGACAGGCTTTGGACGGGGCAGAATCACGAAAAGAAAGCAATTCTCTCAATGAAGTTGTTTGTGGTCCTCGCCGGCTTATCGATATTTTGGAAACCCGGTTGGGCTTGAAGCAGAAGCCGATCAGCGAACTCACTCGCGTTCTACAGTTGGTAAAATTTCTTGAAAAGGACGCGAAAGGGAAAAAGCGTTTTTTCTCAGCATCTTTTCAAAAAGATTCTCTGGCCGTCGCTGAAACTCTACTGAACAGGCGAGATTTGCTTCTGTTATATGGATGGGACGGCTCAACAACTGGAGGTTCCGCCCGACTAACTGATTTGTCTGATATTCACGGAGTAGTTCGAAACGAATTTCCCGGGTTAGCCGACCGATTGTTAACAATTTACAATGCTCTCGAAAATCGCCGTCATGGTTTGAAGGAGATAGCTGTTGTAGAATCGTCAGCTTCTCAACCGTTGCTTTGGCGAAAAACGCTTGAAAAGCTCGATGCAACATATCGTCCGGCAGAAGAAACCTTTTCAAAAACGGAAGAGACCGATAACAGCGACCTTTCCAGGTTGCGCAGAGCAATTCAGCAGGCGGATACGAAAAAAATCAAACTGAGCAATGATGGTTCTTTCCTGCTGTTCCAGGCTTACTCGGAATTCATTTTGGCGCACAGGGCAGTGGAAGTCTTTCGTGAAATTAGTAATGAGTCACACGCTCTTATCGCATCGCCAGATTGTACGACGCTGGATGAAGTTCTGATTGCTTCCGATCATTCTGCCCTCGGCATTCAACCCGCATCTTTGGCTCGACCAATTCCCCAAATGCTGATGATGTCGCTTCGTTTGTGCTGGAAGCCACTTAATCCGCTTCACATCCTGGAGTTTCTTGTTCATCCGCACAGTCCCGTTGAGTTCCATCTTCGCAATGAGTTGTCGCGAGTGCTGACAAAGTGTCCTGGCGTCGGCGGTCCCGAATGGTTGGCGACAATTGAAAGCGTCAAAGAAATCTACAAAGCAAAATTCCCGGATGAAGCGAACGCGCTTTCTGTACGCCTCGAAAAAGACCTGGCGGACTGGATTCACATTATTCGCCATGATCCTCAAGAGGGCGCACCGGGAAACGATCTGGCGAGTTGTTGTTCACGTGTGGCGAAGTGGGCAAAGGGGTTAGCCCTAACAGAAAAAGAAAACGGTGACCGCGCAAAGGCATCGCTGTTTCATGCCCTTGCTACTGAAGCCTATGAACTTGGAGAGGCACTGAAGGGAATCGAAAAAGTTCCTCAATGTTGGTTGGAACGGTTGATAAGAAAAGTTTCGGGTGATGGCTGGTCCGCCCCAAGAATTCGAGAATTAGGGCACGGCTATCGCGTCGGTTCGTCCGCTGCCTGCATTGAATCCTCCGACACAGTCCTTTGGTGGAATTTTTCTGAGCCACAGGTTCCCCTTTTGCCGCATTGGACAAGCTCGGAGATCTCCGAACTAAAAAGCCACGGGGCTGAAATCCCAACCGCTGCGGCTATTTTGTCGATGGAAAGCGCCAATGGTTTACGACCGATTTTGGCCGCGCGTAAAAAACTGCTATTGTTCGCGCCGAGACAGCGCGATGGCGAACCAGTGGTGATGCATCCACTCTTTGCCCGCATCCAGGCCGTTGTGGACGGAAAAATTCCGACGATGGATGTGGACGTTGACGTGCGAAAGGGCCGGATTCCACGGATTGAAAAGCATCCATACACACCACTCCAAAATTCTCGCCGCTGGTGGAAGTTGAAGACTGGAAGCTGTCTGACTGCTCGCAAAACAGAGTCCTTTTCCAGTGCTGAGAATTTTATCTACAGCCCTTACGCATGGGTGCTTGATTACAAAGCTGCGCTGCGCCCCGGAGTTCTCAGTCAATTTCGGATGCAAAGCGAAAGCATTCTGCGCGGAAATTTGCTTCACCGATTGCTTGAATTATTGGTCGCTGGTCCGCTGAAAGGAAATGCCTGGGAAAAGGTCACCGAGATCGAGCTTAAAGAATATATCGACGAACGATGGCCCATTCTTCTCGAACAAGAAGGAGCACCGTTTTTGCTTTTGGGTAAACAATCCGAAGCTGCCGCATTGGTCGAAACTGCAAAACGAGCATTATGGAGTCTCGTGCAACAGTTGAAAGCCGCCAAGATTACGGAAGCGAATGCGGATGTTCATTTCACAGCAGAATTCGTCGGGGGAAAACTTGATGGCTATGTTGATCTGTTAGTCAAAAATGAAACAGGCACTTCGGGCGTAGTTGATCTGAAATCTGGCCGTTTGGATGAGAAAATCCGGGAGTTGCAGACAAACACACAGCTGCAACTCGCGATTTACGGTTTCTTGCACAAGCAAGCGAAGAACGAGTGGCCCGCTTCAGCATACTTCATTTTAAATAATCGCCGGATGTTGGCGCAGGATAAAAAATATTTTCCACATGCTTCATTAACGCCTGCCAAGTCCAATTCCATCGGGCTTGAGGTTTGCTGGAATGAGTTTCTTGAGATGTGGAAGTATCGCCGTTCGTTACTCGATCAAGGTTGGATCGAACTGACTATCAACGGCACAGAACCTCAAAACGAAGGCAGCTTTCCTCCAGCCGTTCCCTTGGAACATTGGCAGCCACGAAAGGACGAGGATAAATACAATGATTTCAAAGCGTTGACTGGAATGGAGGTGAACGCGTGAGCAACAACATCTCATTCATCGGCGCGGGAGCTGGTAGCGGAAAAACCTTTCGTGTCACGCAGGAAATTCAAAATCGGCTTATCTCGAATACCTGCCGACCGAGCGGGCTGATTGCAACGACATTCACAATTAAAGCTGCAAACGAATTGGCTGAAAGAATTCGGCAGAATCTTTATGCAGCGGGAAAATATGAGTTGGCAGAACGTCTGAGCGAAGCAGCTATCGGAACGGTGGATAAAGTCTGCAAACAAGTGCTTCGTCGATTCGCGTTCGAGGCCGGCATTTCTCCTGAGATCGAAGTCCTGGCGGAAGAGGACGCCAACTTACTTTTCATTCAAGCCGTCGAGTTGGCGAGTTCCAACACGGTTGGTCTTCAAATCCTGGCCGACCGTCTTGGTCAGAGGAATACAAAGACACGCGATTACAATTGGAAAAAGACCGTTCACTCCATTGCCAAATGTATTCGTGAAAACAATTTCACTGAAGCAGAAGCACTCAAAATGGCAGAGCGTTCCTGCGCTGAACTGCTCTCGCATTTTGCTGCGCCATCAAAGGACGATTTGGATGCGCAATTAAGTGAAGCGATTCATTGTGCTTTGGAGAGGATCAGTGCAATTGGAGACGACAGCATAGGCACAACAGAATACTGCCGACTAATTGAACAGTGTTATCGGGAGTTAAACAATGGTCATTTACCGTGGAGCGATTGGATTAAGCTCACGAAAAAGAAGCCTACAAAAAAGAGTGAAGATTGCAGTGCGGCAGTCATTGAAGCGGCGGTACGTTACGAAATCCACCCCCGGTTGCATTCTGATATTCGCGAATACATCGAACTTATTTTTCAAATCGCAACTCGTTCCTTGGCTGCCTATCAAAATTTAAAAGGTGAACGTGGTCTGATGGATTTCACCGACTTGGAGCAGAAAACCTTGGAGTTATTCGAGAATAATTCGGATGTGATGGCCGTTCTCGCGAACGATTTGGATCTCCTCGTTGTAGATGAATTTCAAGACACCAGCCCGCTGCAACTGGCCTTGTTTTTGAAATTGGCTCAATGCGCAAAAGAAGTGATTTGGGTTGGCGACGTGAAACAAGCGATCTACGGATTTCGAGGCACGAATCCAGAATTGGCCGATGCAGTCGTTTTCGAATTAAAGAAACACGGTGGAGTCGCGAACCCTTTGGATAAATCCTATCGCTCCATTCCCGATCTCGTGAATCTGACGAACGCTCTTTTTGTTGAGCCATTCAAACAGTCTCTGCAATTAAATCCGAAAGAAGTCACCCTCACACCAACTCGCAAACCATTTGATGCCGCTCAACCGGCCATCGAATTCTTTCACGTGAGCAGTGGGAAGATGACCAGAGACGGTCGTGAAAAGCGCATTGATAACGAACCCCTGGCGCAAACGGTCGCTTTGGGAATCACGAATCTTTTGGCCGAAGATTATCAAGTGTACGACAAAAAGGCCGATCAATATCGCCCCGCCCAATTCAGTGACATCGCCGTTTTATGTCGCACCAATGACGACGCCCGACGAGTTGCCGAGGTGCTCATGCAACAGGGCTATACCGTTAGTTTGGCAAGCAGCGGCCTCCTTCAAACTCCCGAAGCTTTATTTGCGATGGCCTGTTTCAAACGACTTCTCGATCCGAGCGACACTCTCGCGACCGCTGAAATAATCGCGCTGGAAGGAAAAATGGCGGCCGAGGAATGGCTGGAAAATCGCTTGGCTTATATGGAAAAGGCGCGCGTGGAGAATGCAGATGCAAGAGGCGCGCAATGGGGACTAGAGGGAGATTTTATTCATCCAATCATTGTGTCGCTGGAAAAAGCGCGAACGGCCTTGGATACAGCTTCTGTTTGCGAATTGTTCGATGTGGCGATGATTGCCGGAAACGTTTTCCAAACCGTCACACGATGGGGGCCAACTCAAAGTCGCGCCACCCAACGCCGCTCGAACCTCGAAGCCTTACGCGGTCTCGTGGCAAAATATGAGGAGGGTTGTGCGACCAATCATCGGCCTGCGACAACTACCGGCTTTTTATTTCGGTGCGATGAACTCGCCGCCACAAAATTGGATACGAAAGCCGCTGACGAAAATGCCGACGCCATTCACGTGCTTACCTATCACAAAGCCAAAGGTTTGGAATGGCCGATTGTCATCTGCGCTGATCTCACGAGCGAACTGAAGTCGAGGCTTTGGGATGGGGTGAATGTTTTGAAAGAGGATGCCGCAAAAGGTTTCAGTTTTGCGGAGCCATTGTCGAATCGCCGATTGAGTTTTTGGCCTTGGCCATTCGGAGGGCAGGAAAAAGGAATTCCGTTAGCCGACAAAATTGAGCAAAGCATCGTCGGGAAAGAAGCAACACGTTTAGCTGAAGCGGAGGAACTGCGCTTGTTGTACGTCGGTTTCACCCGCGCTCGCGACCTTTTGGTGTTGGTCATGGAAAAAGACCAGCCGCATCCGTGGTTGGGTTTGCTCAAACAGAACTGGCTCTGCCCTGACAAACAACAACTGAAGACACCAGACGGCGGCGTGATTTCCTGTCACACGCGAAAACTGACACCGCCCGACGCGTCACCGAAGACGGTACCCGATTCGGAATACATTTGGTTCCCACAACAGACGACTCGCACTGCTAAATTGCCAGCCCAACTTGTTCCATCGGCTCAACCTCCCGTCGCTTCGGCCAAAGTTGTTGAAACCGTCTCGTTTGGCTCACCGATTCAAACAGCGTATCAATTTGAAGACGACACCGACTTGGGTGATGCGCTTCACGCGATTTTTGCAGCCGAATTTGTTAATCCCAATCATTCCAAGCGAGCGGCGACTGTGGAGCGAATTCTCAAAGGATTTGCATGCGACAAGTCTGTTTGGTTGGAGGACGTTTTGCGTGCAGTCGATCTTCTTCAGGAGGACGTCCAGAAGACGTTCAAGCCAAAGCAAACTCTAGTGGAAGTTCCATTTTCATATCGAAACGAAGCAGGCCAATTGGTCAGTGGATTTATTGATCTCCTTTTGGAAACCGACGATGGCTGGATTGTCATTGATTACAAATCGTACTTGGGTTCGAAAGCGAATTGGGAACCGAAAGCTTTGAGCTATTCAGGCCAACTGAACTGTTACCGCCAGGCGCTGGCTTCAATGAACATGAAAGTAAAATCTCTTTGGATTTATTTTGCGATGGGCGGCGGATTGGTTCGCGTCGAGATTTTCTGACAGATTTCTTCCGCGAATCCGGCTCGCTATTTCATGCTTTGAAGCGTAAAAACGTTTTTGCTCCAACGCGAATCATAGAACGAACATGAACCGCATTTATCAGGGCCGGGTCAGTAAAGTCGAAGTTTTCGGCGGAAAGGACGCTGAAGGCAAAGAACAATGGAATCTGCTCGGTTTTTCACGCGACAAGATCGAACAACTTGAAAAAGAAAGAGTATGCCTGCGGCGACTAGCGAAAACGGAAACGCCTGAAGGCATTAACGCTCGCCAAAAACTTGCGGAGTTAAATCGGCAATTGAGGGAGCCGTGGCAAACCGCGCTGTGGGAGCATCATCAGTTGTTTCAGGACGACGTTAATTTCTATTTAGCTACCTTTGCAGCGATGGTGCCGTTGGATTGTAAAGATGAACTTTGGTGTGATTACCGGGATACAATTGAACGAAGTTGGGAAATATACACAGGGCGACAAGGGGCTTGGAAGTGGCCCCTTGCTAGAGTTTGCAAAGCAATCGGATGTTCGGAAACGGCTTCCTTTCAGGACTTCAGGAAAAAATTGTTTTCATTGAGTGGCTCTACGGCAACAGAAGGGCAGCGATATGCCGCGTTACGAGAAATCTTTGAATCTGCCGTAGAGACGGCTCGCAAAATGGAGTCACCGGATGAGTCGCTCGAAGAATCACTCAAAGGCAAAGGTAAGAATCTTTTCAATAAACTTGTCGTTCTCTGTGCTCGCAGGACGGGCGAAACTTCTGGTGAAACCAAAGGCGCGCAGCGGATTGGAGCGCGTGAGGCCACCCTAAAAGTTAAAGAAGGGGCTCGCCTTACATGGGATGATGTCTTTCTTTTCAAAACCAGTCTTGGAGGAGAAGCGTGGCCTCGAAAAGAAGCAGCCACTGAATTGTTACAATTTCTTGATGATGTTGCCGATTGCATCGCCGGCAAGGCGGAATCTATTGAAGACAAACTAAAAACCTTAACGAAGCTCGAACAGATAACGAAATTGGAGCAGCGACGGCTGGAACTCAGTCGTTTGGCTGAAAGCATCAAAAAACGCCGCCCGGAGTTTGAAACTTGGATCAATAAACCCGAAACGGAACTTCCTGACCAGAAGCCGAGTCGTAAAGGGAGTGGCGGATACGATTTGAAAAGCGCGGTGTTGTTCGCTCTCCGTCCAGAGTGGAACGAACTTCGGGAAACTTTTCTTCTCCTAAACGGCGGGAGGTTGAATGAGGAAGCGTCTGCGCCACGAGAAGACGCATGTTATGCGGCTCGTTTTGCCGGGAGCGCGGAGTGTCGAGTCGTTCCGTTTTTCCTCGATCTATGGACACAGCGGCTAAACGACGATTTGGTTCGGCAAGGAGTCTGGCCGGATTTCGAAAAGCAGGCGTTCATGGAAGTCTTTAATAAAATTGGCCAGTTCATTATTCGAGAGAGGAAGTTTGAACTCAGGTGGAACGAAGCCTACGCGAAAATCGAGAAGATCGAGAATCAGTTGAAAAAGGACCCTCGTCTTCAATCGGTCAAAGAAATCGCGGACAATTTGGCAGCTACAAGCGGTGCCGTAAACGACAGCGGCACGCCACGCCTTTATTCAATACGTGAGCGCACGTTGAAGGCATGGCCTAAAGTCCGACGTACCTGGAGAACCTTGTTAGCAAGTGATCCAAAAGCCACAGCAGAACAACTCGTTCAGGAAAAGAATCGACTCCAAAAAAAACTGCGAGAGAAATTTGGTAGCGCTCCGTTATTCAACATGCTCGCAATGCATCGCGATGTATGGGATCACGACGAAGCCGATCAGTTGCCGGTCTGGGCCGATTACGTCGAAGCCAAGGAAGAAAAGGAACATCTCGAAATAGAACGCCTGTTTGCACCTGCACATCCGACCTTATCGCCCCGGTACTTCCGTTGGGCCGAGACAAACAATAAGACCCATTTGCCTCTTTCTGATGACGGGGCGCTGATGGTGGATGTTGATGCGTTGGATTTCGAGAAGAAGCAAAAGTCGAGTGTTCGATTGCATTTTCGGGCACCGCGACTATTGCGCGACAGTTTGCGCAGGCGCGGTGAAAAGTTGGACAAAGAAAAACCGGACCAAATATGGCTGCCGCCTGCGCTGCGTCCACTTGTCGAGAAGTACAAGTGGCAATGTGACCCGCAAACATTCGCAGGAACCGCCGTTCGTCTTGCACCAACCAGACCTGTCGATATCCAATTGGTTTTCGAACCAGAGTTGAGCGTTGGCCAACTCTCAGCGCTTTGGGCGAATCAATTTCCATTTACACCAGACAATCGAAAGCTTGATGGCGAGTGGAAAACCACTGGAATTCGTTGGCCCAAAAACAAGGACGAAAAGTTTCCCTGGTATGATGCTCTGGAAGTGAAGTGCCTTGGCGTGGATCGAGGTCTGGTTCACGGAGCCGCTTGGCAAATTCTCTGCGCTGTTCGCGAACCCAAAGTTCTGAATGATAAACGGCTTTCGCATAGACTTACTCCGACATCGTATCCCGAACAATGGCGTGCTTATGCAATCGCCAATGGCATTGTTCGCGTTGCTGGCGAGGACAAATGGATTTGGAGAGAAATCGGGGCTGATGAGAAAGAGTCCCTTCTCAATGAAGCAAAGAAGTCAGTTCATGAGCGTAATGGATTCGCGCGAAAGTTCTTTGCAGCGAACAAAGGATTGCATTTACCGGACGCATCATTCGCATTCCTTCCTGAGCTCTCTGGAAGCGTTGGCAGAAATGCCCTCCCCTATGAAATAGATGAAGCGGCGGCAATATTCGAAACACTGAAGACCTATGGCTACGACATCAGTAAACGCTCGCTGGAATGGAAGAAGCTACGCTCCTTTCCCGAACAGAATGACGATTTAATTTGGGGGTTGAAGCGCGTACGCAGCCAATTGTTTCGACTTCATCGTTGGGGCGTCCAATTGCATCCAAAGTCGAAGGACAAGTCGCGTGATTCGGCACTCTCAATTGTTTCCAACCTCAAATCTGACGATCCATTAATCGAACTACGAGACTTGAACGGGAACACAGAAGCATTGCAAAAGCGAATTGCTTCACTTTGGCAAAATTATCGTGACTGTTTGATCAAATTGCTTCCAGTGATTGCTAACCGCGTTCTTCCGGTGCGGAAAGGAACGTGGACTTGGGAAACGTGCAAGGAAACCGGATGGAGCAAAATGCATTTGGATATTGGCAAGCCGCGGCCAGATGCTTGGCTTGCCGGTCAACGCGGTGTAAGTCTCGCGCGCCTTAACCAACTCCGTGATCTGCGTCAACTGGCACAGTCACTAAACCACCTTTGTCGGCATAAAGCCGACGAGCATTATCAGACACGTCGTGGGGAAGCAGTTCCGGAACCGTTTAGGGATTGTTTAGACGCGATGGAAGATGCACGGGAGGACCGTGCGAAGCAAATCGCACATGATCTGTTTGCTGCTGCTCTCGGGGTTGAACTTGCGCCGCCTCCGGCAGGCAAAGCTGAACGCAAACGGACGGAGTCACTACATGGGATATATCGTTCCTTAAATCGCGGCCCGGTGAACTTCATCGCTCTGGAAGATTTAGGTGGATACCGCACATCGTTTAAACAAGGCCGTCGCGAAAATCGGCAGCTTTCCTCATGGTCTCACAATCGAGTGCATAAAATCCTAACTGAGCTTTGTGAGATGGTTGGGCTTCCAATTGTCGTTGTGCCAGCAGGATTTACTTCGCACCTAAGCGCAAAAGACAATTCCGTCGGGTTTCGCGCTGAGGAAGTGCGAAAGGACGATCCGCGTAGAGAAAATTGGCAACGAATTGCGACTGAACAAAATGATCAGGAATGGGCCGAATTTGTTCGATGGCTCGATATTATGCCGGAAGGTAAAACATTGCTGATTCCTAAACGCGGGGGTGGGGTTTTCGTATCTCTACAGGGTGAAGTAGAACATTCTCCAGATGGAGTTCTTTATCATGCGGATTTGAACGCGGCTTATCGGATTGCATTGAAAGGACTCGCTCAGCCGAATTGCGTCGAGGCCATTGGAACCGCGTGGATTGCGGTCACAACGAAATCGAAAAGCGGAAAAACGACCAAAGATTTACCCCACGTGGTTGATGTTGCAAAAAAGTTGCCTGGCTCACAGCCGCTCTCGCCTGATTTCAATTTTTTGCCTGCGTGGAAAGCGGAGGACGCCTGGGAGCAAATCTACGGCGACATTGGTTGGAAACGTTGTCACGAGATAAATGCGGCTCGCTTAAAGAATTGGGGCATCAAAGTTCCTACACTCCAAAGTTCCAATGATGACGATGATCTAAATTTTTAGTATGAGCGATGCTCAATCACTCGCGGAACTCGAATCACAGCCACCGCTGCCAGTAAGACGCCTTCACAATTTCATCTACTGTCCGCGTCTGTTTTATTTTCAGTGGGTTGAAAATATTTTTCAGGAAAGTGCGGATACCGTTGCCGGCTCTCATTTGCATCGGAATGTCGATAAGCCATCGAAGCTCGAAGACACGAAGGATCTCGATCTTCCCGAAGGAGCAAAACTGCGCAGTCTCCAATTGGAAAGTCAAACTCTGGGTCTCATCGGCGTCGTGGACATTGTGGAAGGCGGCGCTGATGGTGCTGAAATCATTGATTACAAAAAAGGCTCTGCTCGTCGCGATTCAGAGGGAGATCGTGTGGCTAAAGATCCCGATGCAATGCAGGTCGCGGCTCAGGCGATGTTACTGCGCGAACACGGCATCAATGTAGTTCGGGGAGCAATTTATTATGCGGCAGATAAACGCCGAGTGCCGGTCGAGTTGACAGAGGAATTGTTTAGCAAAGTCAGGACGGCAGTTGCCGATGCGAAGCAAATTGCCAGCACCGGGCAGTGCCCACCTCCGCTCAAAAATGATGCTCGTTGTCTTTATTGTTCGGCGTATCCAATCTGTCTCCCGAACGAATCTCTCTGGTGGGCAAAGCGGAAGAAAGAATCTGAAGTTGAGGGACAACTGAATTTCGGTTTTTCAGCCCAAACAAACGATCACGTTCGCGATAAAATTCTCGAAGCTTTGGATTTTGCGGCTGAGTCTGGCCAAAAGGCAGCGCCTACCCTTGAGCCTCCACGCCCCGGTGGTGACGACAGTGAAGTGCTCGTGGTGCAAACTGCCGGGGCACAAATCGGACAGCGTGGCGATCAGCTCATTGTCACATTGAAAGGTGAGGAAGTTCGCAAAATTCCAGGTCAACAAATACGGGCAATTTATTGTTTCGGAGCGATTCAGTTGACGGCGCAAGCTGTTGAAACCTGTTTAGAGTTGGGAATTGATGTTTCTTATTTTTCGCCAGCCGGACGTTTCCTTGGTTTGCTGCGCGGCCTTCCAGCGAGTGGTGTTGATGCACGTCGCGGACAGTATCGTTTATTTGAGTTGCCCGGAGTGCGGCTTCAACTGGCGCGGGAAGTCGTTCGCGCCAAAATTCACAATCAGCGGGTAATGCTCATGCGAAATGGGGATGTGTCGGATCGTGTATTGCAATTGATGGCGGGGTTGCGTGATGCGACGGAATCCGCCCGTGATTTGACTGCACTTCTTGGTGTAGAAGGCAGCGCGGCAGCGCTTTATTTCGAGCAGTTTGAATCCATGCTCAAACAGCGAGATAACTGGAAATTCGATTGGCGTGGAAGGAATCGTCGGCCTCCTCGCGATCCTGTGAACGCTTTGTTGTCGTTCGGCTATTCCATCCTGGCGAAAGAGCTGACAGGGGTTTGTCATTCCGTTGGAATTGATCCGTTTCTTGGCTTTATGCACCAACCGCGATACGGGCGTCCAGCGCTCGCGCTGGATTTGATGGAGGAATTCCGTCCTTTGATCGCGGATAGCGTTGCAATCAGTTTGATCAACCGTGGCGAGTTGGGGCCGGAAGATTTTGTTCGTAGCGCGAATGGAACATTTTTGACTGATCAGGGTAGAAAGCCATTTTGGGAAGCTTGGTTCCGTCGACTGGATACGGAAGTGAGTCATCCCGAGTTCAGTTACAAAATGGCGTACCGTCGAATGCTGGAAGTGCAGGCGAGGCAATTGTGGAGATTCGTTCGCGGTGAAGCTTTAACCTATCACGGATTTATCACGCGATGAGTCGCATCCGCTATCTCGTCAGTTATGACATCACTGACCCCAAGCGGTTGCGTCAAGTGGCCCGTTCTCTGGAGGGGTTTGGAGTAAGGCTGCAATATTCTGTTTTCGAGTGTCCCTTGGACGATTTGCGTTTAGCCAAATTGAAGGCGGAACTACAAAGCTTACTTGATCATGCTCAAGATCAGGTTTTGTTTGTGTCACTTGGGCCGAGTGCGAAGGACGCGACGCTCGTAATTGAGTCGATGGGGTTGCCGTACGAAGTGCGCTCGCGAGTCACGATCATCTGATTTTCGAATTGAGTTTTGTCGTCGTTTGAGTTGAAAATCCTCACGGCCACTGGCCACCGACCATCAATCTTCCGTCATTGGATTGACACGATCCTTGAAATTGCGACGACTGCGCCTGAATACGGCAACGTAGTGCGAGCGCGCAAATGCCGTCGCTCGCCTGCACGGACGCTCGCTAAGTAGAATTATGCGGTAGAATTAGGCCAAAATGCGATTTATTAAAGCTATCTGGGCTTTGAGGACTGCGGAAGGGCTGTTGCGCTCGCAAGAGTTTGCAAAAAGCCCGTGTTTACAGCGCTTCGGGCGAGGTGAGGCCGCAGTCGCCGCAATTCCGGGGGGCGTGAGACGGGCAACTCGCTGCTGATGTGACAAACGTCACAGTGGCCGCAGTCGCCGCAATTCCGGGGGGCGTGAGACGGGATTTCGAGAACTTCGACATTCAGCGGCCGTGCGAAGCCGCAGTCGCCGCAATTCCGGGGGGCGTGAGACGGAAAATCACCTTGCCAAGTGGTATGCTTGTCCGCTAGCCGCAGTCGCCGCAATTCCGGGGGGCGTGAGACGGGTTCAAGGTCTTTACATTGATGGACGGGAGTTAAGCCGCAGTCGCCGCAATTCCGGGGGGCGTGAGACGGAGAATGTAGTCCGTGCCGTCAACGGCGTTTGTAACGGCCGCAGTCGCCGCAATTCCGGGGGGCGTGAGACGGTTACGACAATCGAAGAGGCGCAGAAATTCTTTTCGCCGCAGTCGCCGCAATTCCGGGGGGCGTGAGACGGCTTACACTTGGATTTGGCTGCTCGTGTAGGTAATGCGCCGCAGTCGCCGCAATTACGGGGGGCGTGAGACGGGTAAGATGACGGTGGAGCCACTCAGTTTTTATCACTCGGCAGTCGCCGCAATTCCGGGGGGCGTGAGACGGAACCTCCCTCCCCAACCAATCTTCGTATCGGTATCGCGCCGCAGTCGCCGCAATTCCGGGGGGCGTGAGACGGTTATCGCGCCATTCGCAATACTGTTTGTATAAGTTGCCGCAGTCGCCGCAATTCCGGGGGGCGTGAGACGGATCTTAGTCAACTGGTATCTCAAGCCTCGCAGAAAGGGCCGCAGTCGCCGCAATTCCGGGGGGCGTGAGACGGGGGCGAGTCTGAGGAACCTCAACAGAGGCAACCCGCCGCAGTCGCCGCAATTCCGGGGGGCGTGAGACGGCTCAGCAGTGACAGGCCATTGATTTTTCTTCATTTGCCGCAGTCGCCGCAATTCCGGGGGGCGTGAGACGGCACGATCTTGCCGTTCACGTTTTTGAACGAGAAGGCCGCAGTCGCCGCAATTCCGGGGGGCGTGAGACGGATTGAACTGGCGGTCAATAACAAGGAATCGCTGAAGCCGCAGTCGCCGCAATTCCGGGGGGCGTGAGACGGAAGCCGGTCGAGGTGAGTGTTGAGGAATTAAAGCAGCCGCAGTCGCCGCAATTCCGGGGGGCGTGAGACGGCTACGACCTCGACAACATC